>CAZKOJ010000056.1:0-23980 GCA_964554365.1 uncultured Clostridium sp.
AAGCATTAGAACTTCTAAATGAAGCGACTAGTTTCTGAACAATATATAGCAGCTGTAATACAGTTAAAATTCACTATACCGCTTAATATCACTTCTGACAATACTGCATTGGAAGGATTTCCTTCGTCATATTCAGCAGAGTCCGTAAAGCAGGTGACATCCACTTGTCCTTATGGTAGATTACTTGGGTCAAGAATTCAAAAGAAGGGCCACACCAGTTCAATTCAACAAGCTGCCCTTTGGATAGCTCTTCTTTAACTGTAATTTTGGGCAGAAGTATGATCCCTAAACCGCTGATTGCAAGCTGTTTCATAGTTTGGATACTGCCGATTTCCATAATTGATTTAGGAGTCAAATTATAATTGCTAAGTATGGTCAGGATTGTTTTTCGATAGCTGCAACCTTCCTCTGCTAAAATAAGAGTATAGTCAACGATGTTTTTAGGATATACAGCAGAGGAGTTTGCAAGAGGATGACTGGGTTCTACCAGTAATACTAAAGGCTCAGGTATCGCCAGTTCAACAATAAAATCCGAGCTTGTTATCATATGATCTAAGCAAAAGGCTACATCAATCTGGTTATCCAGTAAAAGTTCCTGATACTCCGTAGATTTGACAGTTTTCAATATGATTTCAATGTCAGGAAATTTATAATGGAACTCTTTGAGAAGATCCTGTATCCGTGTTGTGCATAATGACTCCCATGCTCCTATGGTCACAACTCCTTTTGTAACCAAATCATCTTTTACTGTATTTTTTGCAGCTTCACACAGAGTAACAATCTGTCTTGCATAAACAAGAAATTTTTTACCCTCGTAAGTAAGCGAAATATTCTTCCTAATCCGTTCAAATAAACGAACTCCTAGTTCACTTTCTAACAACTGTATCTGAGATGTGACAGTAGGTTGGGTATATCTAAGTGTATATGCTGCTCGAGTAAAACTATTGAGATCCGCTACAGTAATGAATGTGTTAAGTTGGCGAAATTCCATATTACTATCCTTTCTTCATCCATAAATTATTTCTATGATTATGATTTATTATATCAATTTTTCTTTTCCAGCGCTATGAGGTAGTATTTAATTAAACACATAACATATTATGAACAACATAGGAGGAATTAATTATGACGTTAAATGCAGTAGTAAAATGGCTTGGAGAAGGAGTGGCATTTGAAGGTACAACTCCAGAGGGAGCAAAATTTGTAATGGCTGGTCCAGCAGAAATGAATAACGGAAAAGTTTTAGGTCCAAAGCCAATTGAAATACTTCTTCATGCGGTTGCAGCATGTACAAGTGTAGACACAATTGCAATGCTACAAGCTAAAGGGGCTCAAATTTCAGAATACGAAGTGATTGTGAATGGAGAAAGAGGAGCAGTGGCTCCAAAACCTATTGAAAAAATCAACCTTACATATAACATAAAAGGAAAGGGCATGACTCCTGAAATGATAGAAGATGTGCTTAAAATTGCCTTTGAAGTTGAAAGTGGTGTTGCAAATACTTATAAATCTAATATCACTTGGTCTTTTAATCTTATTGAAGGATAATTTTACACTCATTGTAATATGCATTCTAATATAATAAAATCAGGTGTTGAGTAGTATCTTAGTTTTTGATTAAATAAATTGCCTTATGTTAAACAGCAATTTTTTTGTTCGAAAAATATAGAGTAAAAGCATAATAATTTATCTTTTAGAGAGTTAAAGATAGATTATTGTGCTTTTGTATATAATAAATTTATCTTTTCTATAACATATTTTTTTAATGCATTAATATGCATAGGGTAAAATATACTTTCATCCTTTTCTAATAGCATTTTTAAATCTTGTACTGAAATCCATCTAATATTCACTGATTCATCAGACTTCTTTAACAGTTCACCTTTTGCCTTGCAAATGAACGTCTGCAGCATAATAGAATAACCGCCACTTAAATTTTGAGAAGAGTAAAATGGATTAAAACTTACAACCGTATATCCATTACATTCACATGTCATAGTCTCTTTTTCTCCTTGTATTTCTATTAACTCTAATCCTGTTTCTTCCCACACCTCTCTACGTAAACCATCAAAAATACTTTCATATTCTCTTATCTTCCCCGCAGGAATTTCAATAAGACCATCTTCTTCAGCATCATTTGCTTTACATCTTTCTTGAACTAAAATATAATTAACACCTTCATTTACTTTCTCTATTATTGCACCAGCTGCTGGTTTAGCAAATATTTCTGTCACACTATCCACATCCTTTTCTATTTTTATCATTTATTAACTTTGCAACATATTACATAAGTGTAACAACTATTTTTAAATTTATGTTAACTTATATATACAATTATAATATATTCCACCAATAGATGCCTAGCAATTTCCAATTATTTATTGTACTAGACTAAGACTACTGAACCTAAGAGCTCTGTTTTATGATTAAAGATATAGATAGAAATATAGATACATATTTGTATATATTACGATAAATCTAAATTTAAAGTATAGTGTGATAAACAAAATAAAAAACAGGCAAATCCATTAAGTGCTAACTGCCTAATGGCGTGCGGGCTTATCAGCTGGCCCTGTTAGGAGTAACCGATTCGCACCGAATTTAAAATTTGGGTTCTCTGCTTATGTAAATTTTAACTGTATGGAAGCTGAGATATATTGAGAGGAAACATTTGAGCAAATTTATAGAAGTTCTTTTCTTTACGTTTCAAAAATGCCGTAATTTGTGCCATGGAAGGCACAAGCTCCGAAGGCGCCAAGGAAGGCGCATTTGAGGAGGTAGGCATTTTTGAATAAGTAAAGCATTAGAACTTCTAAATGAAGCGACTAGTTTCCGAGCAATATATAGCAGCTGCAATACAGTTAAAATTCACTGAACCACTTCAGGTGTAATATGCTTATTTTGTTTACCATATGGAATAATTCTAGTTAATAGGTTAAAATATATATTAATAGTAATTGGTTATGGAGGAAGACATGAGTGAGATAAATAATGGGAACGGTAAAAATAATAAATATGTACCAGAGATAAAAGGAACGCTTAGAAGTCATATAATAGATGTACCTGGAATAATAAGAACTGCTAGCGGAATACGAGTATTTGGAAAAAGGTTAAAGTCTTTTTTGTTTACTACAGATATTGCAGTAATAAAAAATACTAATGCAGATGCTATAATGGCAGTGTATCCGTTTACTCCACAGTTGGTAATAACACAAGCATTAGTATCAGCTTCTGATGTACCAGTATTTTGTGGTGTTGGAGGTGGACTTACTACAGGGAAAAGAGTTGTAAACTTAGCTTTAGATGCTGAATTTAAAGGCGCTATGGCTGTAGTTGTAAATAGCCCTACAACTAATGATGTTATTGAAGCAATGAGAGATACTATAGACATTCCTATTGTAGTTACAGTAGTATCAGAATATGAAGATATAGAAAAAAGAATACAGTCAGGAATTAACATAATAAATGTATCAGCAGGAAAGAAAACTGCTGACGTTGTTAGAAAGATAAGAGAAAATTATCCTCATTTACCTATAATAGCTACTGGAGGAAAAAATGAAGAGAGTATAAAAGAAACTATAGAAGCAGGAGCCAATGCTATTTCATATACTCCACCAAGTACAGCAGAGCTATTTTCACCAACGATGGAGAAGTATAGAAATATTGCAAATGACTTACAAAAATAATTAAAATTAACTATGCCCTAGATATTTAAATTTGGGGCATAGTTGTTTTACCTGACTAACTTGGCGTAAGTCTCCCACGCACTCTGTGAAAGCGAATATCACAAAATCATAGATTTTGGATACCTGCTTTTCTTCACGTGGGAGTTCAACGCCAAGTAAATCATGCATTTGCAGCTCTAAAATTCAGATGGGGTAAAAGAATCCCCATCTGAATTTTAGATCTTGCTTCAATAGTCTCCTCTGCCTTCTGTATCCACCTTAACGTTTGCGTTTACTTCTATAATAGAGTTACATATTATTTTGTTCCAATCTACACCTGTTTCGCGACCATATGTAGAAGCAGCAACCATCCCTAAGTCTAGAACATCAACGTTATACTCAACAAGAATCTTTTTTATAGTATCCATGCAATCTTTTTCTACAGATTTTGCCATATCTTTTTCAAAGGTATTTAATACTTTTGGACTTTTAGTAAGTCCAATATATAATTCATTACTTATAATAGGCCCTTTTAAATTTAAGTCAATTACAAATTTATATTTACCGTCTTCCTTTAAGCATTTTACTTTTCTTTTAGAAGTTGCATAAAAATTTATATATTCCTTGGGATTTTTTTGTATAGTTAACATTCCTTTTACATTATTTTCTTTTAACAGGTTTATTATTTTTGCTTCCTTAATAGTTGTTTTTCCTACCATTCTATCCTTTTTAAATATAGCAAGGCCTGTTATTTCTAAATTGTTTTCTCTCAATTCTATGTAAGGAATATTTGTATTTCTTCCTTCAGCGTCTACCCTTGAAATTAAATCCATCATAGTGAAATTTTTTGAAAAAAAATTGAACTGTGTTGCGTTTTTAACCATTCCTTCAATGTATTCTCCTGAATTTGAATATCCTTTTATTGGATATTTTAAAATATCCTCAGCTTTTCCTTTACATACTACTACCATGCCTCTATCGCTAACTTGAGGATTATTCATCAATATGTCAATAATAGTTCTTACTGTATATTGAGCTTGAGTTTGACTTATTATATATAGCCTTTCAAGACCTAGTAGAAATTTTTTGCTGGCTTTTAAATGCCTATCTTCCCTAGTTTCGCCTATGCTTTTAGCTTCTCCTGAAATTACAGTACTAGTTGCATCCTTATTAGATTGAAATAAATATAGTGCAATTGGTACACCATACAATTTACTTTCAGATTCTTTATTAAAATCATAGCCTATAGCTACGGGAATATTTAAGTTTTCTAATAACTCTCCAGTAGAACCTATAAAATTTAATAGTAATATTAATAGTATACAGATTAATATAACAAGTCTATTTTTTTTCATTATTATCACCTTTTACCCCTAGACTTTTAATGTTTCTTATTTTTATTAAAAGTGCTATTGAAGAAATATATATTAGATTAAATAATACATGTAAGGGGGTTATCTTATCTATAATGATGCTTCTAGTTGTTGAATTTCCATACTTACTAGATAAATAAAAAATTACTGGATACATTAAAAAAACAAATGTTTTTCTATCTATTTTTTTTATTATTTGGTTTAGCCCTAAGGTTATGGCAAAATAACTATTGGACATAATCTTAAGTATTGATATAGTCCACAAAACCATAAATAGATATCTAAAACTATTTATTATAGGTATTAATATACTTTCAGTTATTGTTACTACAGGCCATAAAAATTTAGGGCTAATGTCAATACCTAAATAAAATATAGTAGTTATTACGAAATATATATAAATTGGCATGTAGATGGCAATAGCTGTTAAACCACATTTTTTTACCTTTTCCTTATGATTTAAAAAAGGATATATTAAAAATAAAATTTCAATGCCTCCATAAGCAAAAGCTGTTTCTTTAGAACCCTTTAGTATATTTATTACTCCAGATTGAAATACAGGCTTTAAATTTAAATAGTTTCCTCCTTTTAGAGCACCTATAGGAAAAAGTACAAGAATAAGGGTTAAATAAAAAATTACCTCATTCATTCTTCCAAGGGGCTTGATACCTTTATAAACAATAAAAATTGGTATTAAAATAACAATTGATAAGGTTTTATAATTAGTTAAAAAAGGAGTCATATATATTCTGAGAACATTACTTATTCCAGAAGCTGTTTCAGTGACTACAAATAAGAAAAAACTTATAAATATAAAATTCAGAATATTTCCGAAAATATTTCCGAAGCATTTTTTACTTAGAATTAATATATTTTCATTAGGAAATTTTTTGCACATATAACTTGCTAAACAAACTAAATATATAGGATAAGCAGCTCCTAATATACAACATATCCAACCATCTTGCTTTGCAGTAGATATAACAGCATTAGGTAAAGTTAATAATCCCAATCCAATTGTATTTCCTACTAATATAAGAGTTAACTGACTTGGAGTTATAAGCTTGTTATTTTCTTTAGTCATCTTATCCACCTCTTACCTTATTTTTAAAATCCTTTTAAAGAGCAATGTAGTTTAATTTACTTACTCTAATATTTGATATTTAAATGTAGAGTATAGATATTTTACCTGACTAACTTGGCGTAAGTCCCCCACGCACTCTGTGAAAGCCAATATCACAAAATCATAGATTTGGGTTCTCTACTTAACTGGGAGTTCAACGTCAAGTAAATCATGTATTTGCAGCTCTAAAATTCAGATGGGGTAAAAGAATCGCCATCTGAATTAAGATCTTGCTTCAATAGTCTCCTCTGCCTTCTGCATCCACTTTAACTTTTGCGTTTACTTCTATAATAGAGTTACATATTATTTTATTCCAATCTACACCTGTTTCACGACCATATTTAGCAGCAGCAATCCTACCCAAGTCTAGGACATCAACGTTATATTCAACAAGGATCTTCTTTATAGTAGCCATACAGTCTTTCTCTACAGATTTTGCCATATCTTTTTCAAAGGTATTTAATACTTTTGGATTTTTAGTAAGTCCATAATATAATTCATTACTTACAATAGGCCCTTTTAAATTTAAGTCAATTACAAATTTATATTTACCATCTTCCTTTGAGCATTTTACTTTTCTTTTAGAAGTTGCATAAAAATTTATATATTCCTTGGGGTTTTTTTGTATAGTCAACATTCCTTTTACATTATTTTCTTTTAATAGGTTTATTATTTTTGCTTCCTTAATATCTGTTTTTCCAACCATTTTATCCTTTTTAAATATAGCGAAACCTGTTATTTCTAAATTATTTTCTCTTAATTCTATGTAAGGAACATTTGAATTTCTTCCTTCAGCGTCTATCTTTGAAATTAAATCCATTATTGTATGATTTTTTGAAAAAAAATTAAACTGTGTTGCATTTTTAATCATTCCTTCAATGTATTCTCCTGAATTTGAATATCCCTTCATTGGATATTTTAAAATATCCTCAGCTTTCCCTTTACACACTACTAACAAGGCTCTATCATTAATTTGAGGATTATGCATCAATATATCTATAATAGGTCTTACAGTATAATGGGCCTGAGTTTCACTTATTATGCATAGTCTTTCAAGACCTAGTAGAAATTTTTTAGTGGATTTTAAATGCCTAGACTCCCTAGTTTCGCCTATGCTTTTAGCTTCTCCTGAAATTACAGTACTAGTTGCATCCTTATTAGATTGAAATAAATATAGTGCAATTGGTACACCATACAATTTACTTTCAGATTCTTTATTAAAATCATAGCCTATAGCTACGGGAATATTTAAGTTTTCTAATAACTCTCCAGTAGAACCTATAAAATTTAATAGTAATATTAATAGTATACAGATTAATATAACAAGTCTATTTTTTTTCATTATTATCACCTTTTACCCCTAGACTTTTAATGTTTCTTATTTTTATTAAAAGTGCTATTGAAGAAATATATATTAGATTAAATAATACATGTAAGGGGGTTATCTTATCTATAATGATGCTTCTAGTTGTTGAATTTCCATACTTACTAGATAAATAAAAAATTACTGGATACATTAAAAAAACAAATGTTTTTCTATCTATTTTTTTTATTAATGAATTTAGCCCAAAGGTTAAGGCAAAGTAACCATTAGATATAAGCCTCAATGTTGATATAGTCCATAAAACCATAAATAAATATCTAAAGCTGTTTATTATAGGTATCAATATACTTTCAGTTACAGTTACTCCAGGCCATAAAAACTTAGGGCTAATTTCAATACCTAAGTAAAATATGGAAATAAAGGTAAACCAAACATAAATAAGCCCAATTATAGCTGTACTTATTAGTCCACATTTCTTTAAACTTTTCTTATTGTTTAAAAAAGGGTATATTAAAAATATAATTTCAATACCTGAATAAGCAGTAATTGTTTCCAAGGTGCCCTTTAGTATATTTATTATTCCTGAACCGAGTACAGGCATTATATTTAAAGAACTTCCTTCTTTTATAGCACCTATTGGAAAAAGAAACATCACAAGGGTTGAATAAAAAACTACCTCATTCATTCTCCCAATGGGTTTTATACCTTTATATACAATATAAGCTGGTATTAAAATAATAATGGATAAAATCTTATAATTATTTAAAAAAGGGGTCATGTAGATTCTAAGTACATTGCTTATTCCAGAAGCTACTTCTGTAATTAAAAACAGGAAAAATAATATAAATATAAAATTTAAAATATTTCCTAAAATATTTCCAAAACATTTTTTACTTAGAATTAATATATTTTCTTTAGGACATTTTTTGCACATATAATTTGCTGAAAAAACCAAGTATATAGGATAAAGTACTCCTAATATACAGCTTATCCATCCATCTTGCTTTGATATCTGTATAACAGCATTGGGCAGTGTCAAGAATCCCAGTCCAATCATAGTTCCTACCAAAATAAGGGTTAATTGACTTGGAGTTAGAATATTATTATCTTTCCTAATCATCTTTTCCACCGTTGACCTTATTTTTAAAATCCTTTTGTCTTATAGGATTATTATTGGGAACAGCCACTGCTCTCTTATTCATCTTCCATATAGGTGATCTTATAAAGGTATCTTTTAAATCGCTCTTATGAAGTGAAAAATAAGGTACCCCAAAGCTATCTAAGCTGCAAAGATAACATATGATAAAAAACAAACCAACAGCTACACCTAAGGCTCCTAACCAATTTGCTAAAATTAACATAGGAAAGCCTAATATCCTTAGTGAAATAGACATCTCATAGTTAGGCATAAGAAAAGTGGCTATAGTGGTAGTACCAACTACAAGTAAGGTGGTAGAACTTACAACTTTAGCATTAATTGCTGCATTTCCTATAATAATACCGCCTACTACGCTTAGAGTTTGACCTATTTTACTTGGAAGTCTGATTCCACCTTCTCTTAAAAATTCTATAACTAAATTCATAGATAATACAGACATAAAAGGAGTCAAGGCTATACCTTTTCTAGATTCAATAAGTGATTTTATAAAAGTTGAAGGTATAAGTTCTGGATTAAACTTTATTAAAGTTACATAAATGGATGGAAGTGTTAGCACTGCAAATGCAGCTATATATCTTACTAGTCTAGTAAAAGAAGCTATTAAAGTTCGTTGGTAATAATCTTCTACTGCTTGAAAAAACTCTACAAATAACGCTGGGAGAGTTACAACAAAAGATGTACCTTCAATCATTAGGGCAATTCTTCCTTCCATTAAATTTGCTTGAACTATATCTGGTCTTTCAGTTACAAAGGATTGAGGAAAGATGCTAAAAGTATGCTTTTCTATACATTGTTCAATAATTCCAGAATCTGTAACGTTATCAATATCTATAGCAGTTATTCTACTTCTTATTTCATTTAAAATATCCTTATCTACAATATCATCCATATAAACAATTATTAAATCTGTTTGAGATTTTTTTCCTACTACCAATGTTTCTGTTAGTAAGTTTTTATCTTTTATTCTTCGTCTTAATATACTCACATTTGTTTCTAAATTTTCTACAAAAGCTTCTCGTGGACCTCTTACAGCAGTTTCATGTAAAGGTTCAGATATAGGTCTATGAACTCCACCGGTAGTATCGACTATAATGAAAACAGTGGAATCTTCAAATAGTACAACAGTTTTTCCTCTTTTAATAGTCTCAACAGCTTTGCTTATGTCTTTTTCAACATAAGTATTGCTCATAGTAATATATTTTTTACATATGAAATTTTCCATAGATGGTAGTTCGCATAAATTCTCTTCAACATGAAGCATTAATGGATTCAATATGTCTCTATCTATAATATCTTTGTTAGCCAATCCATTCATATAAATAATAGCTGCGTCTAGGTAGTCATTTTTACCTATAATAAAATCTTTTATTATTAAGTCATTATTGTTTCCCATTAAAGTTTTAATAGTATCTATATTATATTTAATAATACCTTTCACAGCGTCCACATAAACCACCTCTTATTGAAAATTATGTGTAAGTTTTAATAAGAATATACACAAAATAAACCCTGATGTTTTTCCACATCAGGGTTTATTTTCATATCTATGCACTTAAGTCATCAGTTACATACTACATAAATTTTTGTTAGTACACATTGATAAAAAGTACTTATGAAATTCGAGATTTTCAGTAAGTTCAGGATGAAAAGAAGTAACAAGCATATTATTTTGTCTAGCAGCTACAATGTCTCCGTGAATTTCATGAAGAATCTTTACCGTATCATTCAAACTAACAATATAAGGAGCTCTTATAAAAATAACTGGTATAGGTTCTTTAGACACTTCTTCAATAATACATTCACTTTTAAAGCTATCTATTTGACGTCCATATGCATTTCTTTTAACTTTTATATCCATAACGGAAAGATAAATATTATCATCATTTTCAATTTCTTTTGCTAATAGTATCATACCTGCACAGGTTCCCCATACAGGAAGACCAGATAAAATTTTGTTTCTTAAAGGAATAAGTAACTCTCTTCCTTTTAAAAGTTTACCGATTACAGTACTTTCTCCACCAGGAAGAATTAATCCATTTATGTGTTCTAAATCCTCTGGATTTTTTATTTCTACAGCTTCAGTGCCTAGTGCTCGTATATGATTTATGTGTTCTATAACTCCACCTTGAAGTGAGAGAACTCCAATTTTCATACTACCAGCCCCTTTCGGCATACCTGTTATCCAAATCTCTTAAATCAAGACCTTTTATTGGCTCTCCTAAATCCTCGGAAACTTCAGCAAGTACTTTTGGATCATTATAATAAGTGGTTGCAAGTACAATTGCTTTCGCTCTTTTTTCAGGATTAGAAGATTTAAATATTCCTGAACCTACAAAAACACCTTCAGAGCCAAGCTGCATCATAAGAGCAGCATCTGCTGGAGTTGCAATTCCGCCAGCTGCAAAATTAACTACAGGAAGTTTACCTTCCTTCCAAACATATTTTACAAGATCATAAGGAGCTGATAGTTCCTTAGCGATAGTCATAAGCTCTTGCTCAGAAGAATTTTTTACTTTGTTTATTTCAGCTACCATACATCTCATGTGACGCACAGCCTCAACAACATTTCCAGTACCTGCTTCACCTTTTGTTCTTATCATTGCAGCACCTTCACCGATTCTTCTTAGTGCTTCACCAAGATTCTTTGCACCGCAAACAAAAGGTACTTTAAAATCCCATTTATTAATATGATAAGCTTCATCAGCAGGAGTTAATACTTCACTTTCATCAATATAATCTATTGCAAGGTCTTGAAGTATTTGTGCCTCAACAAAATGACCTATTCTAACCTTTGCCATAACTGGGATTGAAACAGCTGCTTGAATTTCTTTAATCATTTTAGGGTCTGACATTCTAGCTACTCCACCCTGTTTTCTTATATCTGAAGGAACTCTTTCTAGTGCCATTACAGCACAAGCTCCAGCTTTTTCTGCTAACTCAGCTTCTTTAGGATTTACAACATCCATAATTACTCCGCCCTTTAGCATTTGAGCTAGATTTTTATTTAATTCATATTTTTCCATAAAAAACCCTCCAATTTATAAAATATATATAGTAAAAAAGGCCTTTTCAAAACTACCATGGCTTTACAGTAACATAATAAAACAAAATAGAAATAAAGCATAATGTATCGATACATTTCGTTTAAATCAAACTAATATAACCAATATATCACATTAAAAAATAAATTAACAAGTTGCACATTTTAAAGTTGAAAGGTTGGCAACTGGTTAATTTATCTATAGTTTTAAATTAGTTTTTGGAATTATAAAATAAAATATTGTTTCTACAAAGGGGGTACTTTTCACTCCATATTCAAAATTGTGTAGCTTTAAGATTTCACTACATATTGCAAGTCCTAAACCCATACCGCCACTTTTAGCATGTTTATAATATTTATTCCATATATCAGGCAGCATTTCTTTTTCAATACCATCACCATAGTCCTTTACACATATTTCAATTCCTTTTTCCTGTAACAAGGATGAAATTTCTATAGTAGAATTTTCAGGGCTAAATTTTATAGCATTATGGATAAAATTATATAAAACCCTATAAAGATAATTAGCATCTCCATAAATTTCTGCATTAATAGAGTTAACGCATATATTTATGTTTTTGGAACGAGCTAAGGAATTAAACTTAGAACAGCAATCCTCTAAAAATTCATTTAAATTAAACCACTGTTTTTTTAAAGCATAACTACCACTTTGCAGCTTTGAAAGTTGCAAAACCTCCATGACTAAAGTATTTAGCCTATCTACTTCTTTTATAATTTCACCAGCATAATTTCTTTGCTCTTTAACATCTAACATACCGTCGGAAATAGCTTCACTATAGTTTCTAATTATGCTTAAAGGTGTTTTAAAATCATGGGAAACATTGGCTATAAAATCCCTTTGAAGGGTATATTTTTTTTGTAGATTTAATGCCATATAAGAAAGACTTTCAGAAAGATCCTCTATTTCATCATTAGTATTTACTTTAGTATCTGCATCAAAATTTCCGTTAGCTATTTCGGAGGAGGCATTTTTAAGCTTAAGTATTGGATCAGTAATTTTTTTACCCGCGTAGGATATGAGAGGAATAGATATTATAATGGCTAATAAAAAAACAGAAATTAATATAATATATACTACTCTTAAATACTCAGAAGAAAATTTATTATTTTGAAGAATAATAATATCTCCTAAATCAGTTTGTAATTTGTAGTACAAAAACTCTTCACCCATAGGATTATTGAACTTGCCTTGTGTATCTAAAGAAGAATAATTCATACTTTTAAGAAAAGGCATCATTCCCATTCGGCTATGCCCTATAAAGTTAATATCATTATTTTTTATTATTATCCCACTGGTAATAGAAGAGTTCATGGATAAAGAATCTATGGACGTTCCATTTTTTAAGGCTGAGTATATATTTTCAGCATTGTCTTTTAGCATTTTATACTGTTGATTAATATAAAAGCTAGATAAAAAAATACTGCTAACTATAAAACATATAAATACTACTGAGCTTATAATATATATAAAATGTTTTATAAGTTTTTTTGTTATCTTATCCAAATACTACACCTCCAGTTTATAACCAACACCCCATACAGTTTTTAAATTTTCATGGCAAAAATTTATTTTTTCTCTAAGGTTTTTAACATGAGTATCTACTGTTCTAGTGTCTCCCATAAAATCATAACCCCATACTTTATCAAGCAATTGATCTCTTTTAAAAACTTGATTAGTGTTTTTGCATAGAAATACTAACAAATCAAATTCTTTAGGGGTTAAGGTTAACGTCTTATCATTTTCTATAACTTCTCTTTTATTTTCTAAAACAGACATGTTATTAAATTTTAAGCTGACAGCTTTAGAAAGTTTAGATTTTACTCTTAAGTTTACTCTCAAAACTAGCTCTCTCATACTAAGAGGTTTTACCATGTAATCATCAGCTCCTAATTCAAGTCCAAAAATTCTATCCTCTTCTTCTCCACGAGCAGTAGTAAGAATAACAGGGGTATTGCATTTACTCTTAATTTTTCTAAGTAAAGACCAACCATCTTTTTTTGGCATCATTATATCCAGTATAATTAAGTCAAAAGAAGATTCTTCAATTTCCTTTTCACCAGTATCACCATCATAGGCACAAATAACTTGGTAGCCTTCCTTATTTAAATATAGTTTAATAACTTCAGTAAGTTTTTTTTCATCTTCAACTACTAAAATTTTACCTTTCATAAGTAGTCACTCTCCATTCACCATTGTAAATTTTGAATCAAGGTTCTGTTGATATTATACATGAAAAATACGTTGAAAACTTAATAAATTTGTGATGGATTTGTAAAAGATACTTAGTGGGGCATCTGAAAATTAAAGAAAGTTAAATAAAATACTAATAATAAATGTAAAAAAACTATTGTATATTTATTAATATAAATGTATAATTATAATAAAATTACAGGACACAAGTAATACATAATAAGTATAGAGGTGGGGGAGATACAATGAAAAATAATTTAAAGGGAAAAAGTTTTTTAACTCTTAAAGATTTTACCCAAGAAGAAATAAAATATCTTTTAAACTTATCTAGAGATTTAAAATATAAGAAGAGATGTGGTATTGAAGGTAAATTGTTAGAAAGAAAAAATATAGCTTTATTATTTGAAAAAAGCTCTACAAGAACTAAATGTGCTTTTGAAGTTGCCATATTAGATGAAGGTGGACACTGTACATTACTAGATGTAGAAAACAGTCAAATGGGAAAAAAAGAATCAATAGAAGATACAGCTAAGGTGCTTGGAAGGTTTTATGATGGAATAGAGTATAGAGGCTTTAAGCAAGAAGTAGTTGAAATTTTATCCCAAAATGCTAGAGTGCCTGTATGGAATGGGCTTACAGATGAGGAACATCCAACTCAGGTGTTAGCGGATTTGTTAACTATTATTGAACATGTTGACAAACCTCTTAATAAAGTTAAATTTGCATATGTAGGAGATGCTAGAAACAATATGTGTAATGCATTATTAATAGGCTGTTGTAAAATGGGTATGGACTTTGTTGCTATTTCTCCAAAGCAGCTATTCCCAGATGAAAGTTTAGTAAATGAGATGAAAAACATTGCAAAAGAAACAGGGGCTAAAATTACTTTAACTGAAGATATAAATGGAGTTAAAGGGGCGAATGTAATTTATACGGATGTTTGGGTTTCTATGGGTGAAGAAAATAAATTTGAAGAAAGAATTAATTTATTAAAACCATATCAAGTTAATATGAATATGATTAGAAAAACACAAAATGATGATGTTATATTTATGCATTGCTTACCAGCATTTCATGACTTAAATACAAAAGTTGGTAAGGAAATTTATGAAAAGTTTGGTATGAAAGAATTAGAAGTTACAGATGAAGTATTTAGGTCTAAGTATTCTGTGGTGTTTGATGAAGCTGAGAACAGAATGCACACAATTAAAGCAATAATTGTAGCAACTATTGGAAATATATAAATATGGGGTGAAGCAATGAATGGAACAATATATTTAGAGGATGGCACTTTATATAAGGGAAAGGGATTTGGAAAAGCAGGAACTTCTATAGGTGAGCTTGTATTTAATACATCTATGACAGGATATCAAGAGATACTTACAGATCCTTCCTATGCTGGCCAAATAATAAATATGACTTATCCTTTAATAGGAAATTATGGAACAAATAAATTTGAAAATGAATCAACAAAAATATATGCCAAAGGATTTATAGTGAAAAACATAGCTAAGAATCCCTGCAATTATATGAGTGAAAAACAATTATCAGAAATGCTTAAAGCTATGGAAATTGTATGTGTTTCTGATGTGGATACAAGGAGTATAACTAAAAAAATTAGGAACTCAGGTGCATTAAAATGTGTAATATCAAATGAAGATTTATCTATAGATAGACTAAAAGAATACATGAATAATTATGAAGTAGAAGAAGATTCTATGAAAATGGTTAGTACCAAAAATATAATTCACATAGAGTCTAAGGGGCCAAAGGTAGCAGTGTTAGATTTTGGAGTGAAAAGTAATATAATAAACAATTTAAAAAGTAGAGAATGTGATGTAACTATATTTCCATATAACACCACCTATGAAGAAATAATGAGCATAAAGCCTTCTGGAGTGCTTTTAAGTAACGGCCCAGGTAATCCAAAAGCAGTAAGTAAAGCAGTAGAAACTGTAAAAAAACTTATGGATAAAATACCTATGTTTGGAATTTGTTTAGGTCATCAAATACTAGCATTGGCTTTAGGAGGAGACACGTATAAAATGAAATATGGTCATAGAGGAGCTAATCATGGAGTTTATGATATAGAAAAAGATAAAGCATATATAACATCTCAAAATCATGGCTATGGAGTAGATCCAGACAGTATAAAAAATAAAGAAGTAATTGTTACACATATAAATTTAAATGATAAAACTATAGAAGGAATGAAACATAAAAGCCTTCCTGTTTTCTCAGTTCAGTTTCATCCAGAAGGGGCACCAGGTCCTGGTGATTCAGCATATTTATTTGATAAGTTTGTACAATCACTATGAATTAAGAAAAAATAATATAGTTACACTGAAAACACTGAGATATATGTTTACACTAGATATGACGAGGAGATGAGGCAATGGCTTTAGATAAAAGTTTAAAAAAGATTATTATTATAGGTTCAGGTCCTATAATAATAGGTCAGGCAGCAGAATTTGACTATTCTGGAACACAGGCTTGCAAGGCTATTAAAGAAGAAGGTATATACACTATTCTTGTAAATAGTAATCCTGCTACAATAATGACAGATTTAAATGTGGCAGATAAGGTATATATAGAACCTCTTAATGTACATTGTTTGGAAAGTATAATAGAAAAAGAAAAACCAAATGGTATTTTGGCAGGTTTTGGTGGTCAAACAGCACTAAATCTAGCTATGTCTTTAAAGGAAAAAGGAGTACTTGATAAATATAATGTGAAGCTTCTAGGCGTAGATAGTGAAACTATAAAAAAAGCAGAGGATAGGGAAGAGTTCAAAAAGCTTATGATAGACATAGGCGAACCTATTCCAATGAGTATAATAGCTACAAATATAGAACAATGCATAGAGTTTGTTGAAAAACATGGTTATCCTGTTATTATACGACCTGCATATACTTTGGGTGGAACTGGTGGAGGTATAGCTAACAGTTGTGATGAATTAATAAAATTCTCGGAAAATGGAATAAAAAGCAGTCCCATAGGTCAAATACTCTTGGAACAAAGTGTAGCAGGCTGGAAAGAAATAGAGTATGAAGTTATAAGGGATAAAAAGGATAATTGTATAATCATATGTAATATGGAAAACTTAGACCCAGTAGGAGTTCATACTGGAGATAGTATAGTTGTTGTACCTTCTCAAACTTTAAGAGATAAAGAGCATCAAATGTTAAGGAATGCTTCTATAAATATAATAAGAAGTCTAAAAATTCAAGGTGGATGTAACGTACAATTTGCACTAGATCCAAATAGTAATAATTATATTGTTATTGAAGTTAATCCTAGAGTTAGTCGTTCAAGTGCTTTAGCTTCAAAGGCGGCAGGTTACCCCATAGCAAAAATAGCTGCTAAAATTGCTATAGGATTTAGTTTAGATGAATTAAAAAATTATGTAACAAAAATATCCAGCGCTTGTTTTGAACCTAGCCTAGATTATGTGGTAGTAAAGATACCTAAATGGCCTTTTGATAAATTTAGTAAAGCTGCAAGAACACTTGGAACTCAGATGAAAGCTACAGGAGAAGTTATGGCTATTAGTAGAACCTTTGAAAGTGCTCTTTTAAAGGCTATAGCATCTTTAGAAGCTAAATTTACTGGACTTAGAATGCCTAGTGTAATGAGTATGACTAAGGAAGAAGTAGTTTTAAAAATAAATATGTGTGATGATAAAAGAATATTTGCTATAGCACAGGGGTTAAGATTAGGCATGTCAGTAGATGATATTCATAATATAACCCAAATAGATAAGTGGTTTTTGTATGGAATTGATAATATAGTAAATATGGAAAAACGACTAAAAATGGAATACATGAATAAAAAACTGCTTTATGAAGCAGAGAACATGGGGTTTACAGATGAAGAAATTTCTGAAATCACAAGTATTAGTCCTACATTAATTAATGATATGAGAAAAGAAAATGAAATACATCCAGTATATAAAATGGTAGATACATGCAGTGGAGAATTTGATGCAAAAACTCCATATTACTACTCTTGTTATGAAGAAGAGGATGAAAGTGTAATATCAGACAAAAAGAAAGTTATAGTTATAGGTTCAGGACCAATAAGAATAGGACAAGGCGTAGAGTTTGATTATTGTTGTGTTCATGGTGTGTGGGCTATAAAAGAATTAGGATATGAATCTATAATTATAAATAACAATCCAGAAACTGTAAGTACAGATTTTGATACTGCGGATAAATTGTACTTTGATCCTTTATATATAGATGATGTAATGAATGTAATCAATATAGAAAAACCTGAAGGTGTAATAGTTCAACTCGGAGGTCAAACCTCCATAAACTTATGTGAAAAGCTTTATGAAAAAGGAGTAAATATTTTGGGCACTTCTTTTCAAGCCATAGATTTAGCAGAGGATAGAGGAAAATTTGGAGAAGTTTTAAAGAAGCTTAATATACCTGCTCCAGATGGAAAAATTGTTTCCTCTTTAAAAGAAGCATTTAATGCAGTAGAAATTCTTGGCTATCCTGTAATAGTTAGACCTTCATATGTAATAGGTGGACGTGCTATGAAGATAATATATGATAAGCATTCCCTAGAAGATTATATAAAAGAAGCTGAAAGTTTATCTAATGAACATCCTATATTAATAGATAAATATGTAAAGGGAATAGAAATAGAAGTAGATGCAATATGTGATGGAGAAAATATACTTATACCTGGTATCATGGAACATGTTGAAAAGACAGGAGTTCACTCAGGAGATAGTATAACAATATACCCTACAATGAACTTAAATAAGGAAACAATAAATAAGCTAGTAGATTATACTAAAAAAATAGCTAAAGAGTTAAAGATTATAGGACTTATTAATATTCAATATGTGTTCGATGGAAAGGATGTATATGTTATAGAGGCAAATCCTAGAGCTTCAAGGACAGTACCTATACTTAGTAAAGTAACAGCGGTACCTATGGTAAAAATAGCAGTAAAAGCTATGCTTGGTGAAAAACTAAAAGATGCTGGTTATGGAATAGGTTTAATGGAAAATAAAGATCTACATGCCGTAAAGATGCCCGTTTTCTCCAGTGAAAAATTAGCTAATGTAGACATGTATTTAGGTCCTGAAATGAAATCTACAGGTGAAGTACTGGGAATTGATAAAAATTTAAATAAAGCTATATATAAAGGATTTAATGCAGTAGGTATTAAAATTCCTGTAACTGGCGGAATATATGTGTCCTTAAATGACATAGGCAAAAAAGAAGGACTCGCAGTAATAAAAAATTATTGTGAATTAGGATTTAATATGTATGGTTCAGTAGGAACAAGTGAATTTTTAAAGGAAAACAATATTCAGTGTGAAACAGTGAGTATGAGTGATATGAAAAAATTAGTGATTGATGGAAATATACAAATTATAATTAATACTCCTACTAATGGAAATAGCATTGAAAGTGAAGGTTTTAAAATTAGAACTAAAGCTATTGAGTATAAAATACCTATATTTACATCCATTGACACTGCAAGATTATTTTTAATAGCAGTTAGTTTAAAGAAAAATAATGAAAAAATTGAATATACACCTTTAGGAGATTATTTTAATAGATAAAGAAGATTTATATATCTTCTTTATTTTTTTAATTTTTTAAATATTATTATATTTATACAATATATACATAGAATAGACTATATATGATAAGGTGAATAATAAAGTGCATAATAGCATGGATATGTTGGGAAATATTTACTGTATTTATTTGAAGCATTGATATATAAGGGAAGTATAGGTTTTCATTAGTATAATTATATATAATATAAGAATAAAAGAAGGAAATAAATTTAAAAAAGTATTGCATAATTATAATTAAGGATGTATAATTATCATATTGAATCTAAGGAGTTAGAAATAAGTTTTTATGAAAAGGGGAGAAAGCGATGAAAAAAATTAAAAAGGCATTAATGCTTATGTTATCAGTAATTTTTGTTACTGCATTGTTTGCAGGATGCGGAAAATCAAATGGAGATCAAGCTTCAAGTGGTAACTCACTAGAAAAGGTTAAAAAAGCAGGGGTGCTAAAAGTAGGATTAGAAGATTCGTTTCCACCAATGGAATTTAGAGATAAGGAAAATCAGTTAAAAGGCTTTGACATAGATATGGCAAACGAAATAGGAAAAAAATTAGGTGTAAAAACAGAATTTGTATGTACTGATTTTAATGGAATAGTTCTTGCACTTAAAACAGGAAAATTTGATACTATAATTTCAGGCTTAAGTATCACAGAGGAAAGAAAAAAAGAAATGACATTTTCAGAACCATACGTAATGAATTCACAAATTATAGTTGTTAAAAGTGGAAGTACTACTGTAAAAAATGCTAGTGATTTAAAAGGAAAAACTGTAGGGGTAGGACTTGGTACAACTAGTGAAAGTGTTGCAAATAATATGAAAGAATTAAAAGAAGTTAAGAAATATGATAAAACTACAGAAGAACTTCAAGATTTATTAATAGGAAGAATTGATGCTGTTATAGTAGATGAGCCAGTAGGTAGATACTATATATCAGATAGTGATAAAAAAGATAAATATTCAGTTTTAGAAGAAAAACTTAGTAAAGAACCAATGGGAATAGGCTTTAAAAGTGAAGATAAAGAGCTAAAAGAAGCAGTACAAAAAGCACTAGATGAATTAAAGAAAGATGGGACATTCTCTAAGCTTTCAACAAAATGGTTTGGAACTGATATATACAAAGATAAGTAAAATTTGATGAACTTAAAATTAATAGTACAGGACAATGAGGAATAAAACTCTCATTGTCCTAAATTTAAAAAATTTGAATTGGAGTGAAAGCATTGGATACAGAAGTTATCGTAAAAGTATTACCTATACTTTTAAAGGGCAGTGTAATGACAATAGAACTTACTGTTATTGCATTAATTGTAGGAACAATACTTGGAATTTTTTTAGCGCTTTTAAAGCTTTCTAAGAATATAGTATTTAGAATAATATCAAGTTTTTATACATGGATATTTAGAGGAACACCTTTACTATTGCAATTATTTTTCTTTTATTATGGACTACCGTTTATAGGTATTAAATTAACACCATTTGAAGCAGCTTCAATAGGATTAAGCTTAAATTGTGGTGCTTATATGGGAGAAATAATAAGAGGTGGAATTCAGTCTATAGATAAGGGACAGTTTGAAGCAGCAAAGGCTTTAGGTTTTACCTATGGTGATACTATGAAAAAAATAATATTACCACAAACATTTAAAATTATAATACCACCTGTAGGAAATGAATTTATAGCAATGCTTAAAGATACATCATTGGTATCCACTATTGCTATGGTAGAGCTTATGAGGTCTGCACAACAAATATATGCAAGTACGTTTAAACCTATAGAAGTATTCTTAACAGCAGGTGTTTTATACCTTATACTAACTACCATATTTACAGCTGTATTTGGAATATTTGAAAAGAAACTTTCTGTTTATGAATAAGAAACAATGATTTATAGAACCTTAATAAAAGGAGGGAATTTTTATGGAGAATGCAATTCAAAATAATTGTATAGATTTTAATGCTAAAAGCCTTATGATAGAAGCTACAAATTTAACTAAAAAATTTAATGACCTTGTTGTATTTGAGGGATTAAATGTTAAAGTTACAAAGGGAGAAGTTCTAGTTGTTATAGGACCTTCTGGATCAGGAAAAAGTACATTTTTAAGATGCCTTAATCATCTTGAAGAAATAGATGGTGGAAAAATAGTTATTGAAGGTGAAGAATTAAACCCAAAGGATAAAAAGCTTATAAGAAAAATAACTACAAAAATGGGCATGGTTTTTCAAAATTTTAATTTATTCCCTCATATGACAGCAATGCAAAATGTTATGGAAGCACCTATTATGGTAAAAAAGGAAAGCAAGACTGAAGTATTAGAAAGAGCTAAAAAGCTTTTTGAAAAAGTTGGACTTGGAGACAAAATGGATTATTATCCATCAAAACTTTCAGGTGGACAGAAGCAAAGAGTTGCTATAGCAAGAGCTCTTGCTATGAATCCAGATATAATGCTTTTCGATGAACCTACATCTGCATTAGATCCTGAACTTGTTGGAGAAGTTTTAAATGTAATGAAGGACCTTGCAAGCGAGGGCATGACTATGGTAGTAGTAACTCATGAAATGGGATTTGCAAAAGAAGTTGCAGATAGAGTTATATTTATGGATGGTGGAAAAATTGTTGAGCAAGGACCACCAGAGCAGATATTTTCTCATCCAAAAGAAGCAAGAACAAAAGCATTTTTAGATAAGGTACTTTAAGTAGAGTTTCAATAATGTAGATAAATTAAGATGAATATAATTTAAATAAATGTCAACTGTATAGTAAAATTAAGTTGACATTTATTTATACATATAGATATTTGAAAATTAAGCGGAGAGCGAAAATTTATAATTTTATGCCAACTGCTTACTCATCTAAGGAATCCAATAGGAGTTTCTTTAAAAATTTCAAATTATGAATTAAAAAACGGGGGTAATTTTTATGAAAGATAAAGTTGTATTAGCATATTCAGGTGGATTGGACACATCAATAATAGTTCCTTGGCTTAAGGAAAATTATGATTTAGATGTTATTGCAGTTTGTATAAATGTGCGTCAAGGCGATGATGTGGAAGAAGTTAGAGCAAAGGCCATAAGAATTGGAGCAGAAAAAATTTATATAGAAGATTTAACAGAAGAATTTGTAACTGACTATTTATTTAAAGCTATAAAAGCAAGTGCATTATATGAAGAAAAATACATGCTTGGAACTTCTTTTGCAAGACCTTTAATGGCTAAGAGACTTGTAGAAATAGCACATGCAGAAGGAGCGAAATATATAGCTCATGGATGTACAGGAAAAGGAAATGACCAAGTACGTTTTGAACTTGGAGTAGCTGCATTTGATCCTACAATAAAGATAATTGCACCTTGGAGAATATGGGATATAGAATCAAGAGAAGATGCTATAGACTATGCAAATGCTAAAGGAATAGATGTTCCTGTAACAAAGGAAAAAATATACTCAAGAGACAGAAACTTGTGGCATTTAAGTCATGAAGGTGGAGATTTAGAGGATCCTAAAAATGAACATAAAACAGATATGTACTTAATGACTACACCTCCAGAACAGGCAAAAGATGAAGCAAGTTATGTGGAAATATATTTTGAAGAAGGTATACCTAAAAAATTAAATGGTGAAGAAATACCACCAGTAGAATTACTTACAACTTTAAACAAAATAGGTGGAGAAAACGGTATAGGAATAATTGACATTGTGGAAAACAGACTTGTAGGAATGAAATCAAGAGGAGTGTATGAAACTCCAGGTGGAACAATTCTTTATGCAGCACATAAAGAGCTTGAAAGATTAACTATTGATAAAAATACATTCCACTATAAACAAATGATATCTCAAAAATATGGTGAATTAGTGTATGATGGTTTATGGTTTACACCACTAAAAGAAGCATTAGATGCATTTATAGATGTGACACAGAAAAATGTAACAGGTACAGTAAGATTGAAACTTTATAAAGGAAATGTAATGGTAGCGGGGGTGGATGCACCGTATGCACTTTACGATGAAAGTATTTCTTCTTTCGGTGCAAGTGAACTATACAGCCATAAAGATGCAGAAGGATTTATAAATCTATTTGGTCTTCCTTGTAAAATTAAAGCTATGATTGATAAGAAAAAGGAAAATTAATTATGAAGCTTTGGGGTGGAAGATTTAAAAAGGCTGAAAATAAGCTTATGGAGGACTTTAATAGTTCTCTAAGCTTCGATAGAACACTTTATTTTGAAGACATACAGGGAAGTAAGGCACATGTTAAAATGCTTACTAAATGTGGTATTTTAACAAAGGAAGAATACGAAAGTATACTAGAAGGGTTAAATTCTATACTTTCAGACATAGAAAATGATATCCTGCATATAGAAGGAGATTATGAAGACATTCATAGCTTTGTAGAAATGAATCTAATAGAAAGAATAGGCGGGGTAGGTAAGAAACTTCATACTTCAAGAATTAGAAATGACCAGGTAGCTGTAGATTTAAGACTTT
>CAZKOJ010000057.1:0-14368 GCA_964554365.1 uncultured Clostridium sp.
AAAAGTAAATCAATATTCTAATACATTAATTATACCTCAAATATATAAAATCTGTACCATGAAATTTACCTTTAAGATCCCCATCACCAGCTATTTTTACTCATTATTTTGCAATGTATTCTATGATTTTTTTTAACAATATGTTATAATATGTATATAGAGCATGTACTCTATGATTTTATAAATAGGTTAATTTCTTCAAGGTACTATATTCTCCTTAGTTCATAGGGAGTAAGTTCTCAAAGAAAATTAATCCTATGATTTTAAGGAGGTTTTTTTAATGGCAGATAAAACTATTTCATGTAAAGACTGCGGAAAAGAATTTATATTTACAGAAGGTGAACAAGAATTTTATAAAGAAAAAGGATTTGAAAATGATCCTGTAAGATGTCCTGATTGCAGAAGAGCAAGAAAAGCTGAAAAAAATAACAGAAGTAGATAATAAGCAATTTAAAGAGAGGCTTTAACACCTCTCTTTTATTTATTTTCTTATTACATTAGCCTTTTTTAATACTTTTCCCAATGGTAATGCCAAAACCATACCTGCTACTACTTGAGCTATATTTCCTGGTATCTGAGTTACTGATGCAACAACGGCTTGCATAAGTCCTATTTTAGTTACAAAATGCATTATAGCTACTCCAGCTATATAATATCCGCCTATCATCCATATACCCGCCAATGTAAAAGCAAATATGTTATTAATTAAATTATTTCCATTATAATCTTTTCTATATGCTATAGTCCCTGCTATATATGCCATTACTCCTTTTATTACAAATGTAAAGGGTGCCCATACAACATAAGGTGAAAACAAATCAAACATACACATTCCTATTGCTGCTGACCAAAACGCCTTTTTCCCTCCTAAAAGTATTGCTGCTAAAAATATTATACTGTCTCCAAGATGAACAACACCCTTAATAATAACACCACTAGGTATATTTATTACAGCAGTGGCAATGTAAGTTATAGCTGCCATTAGTGATATTTGTACTATATCATTAATTTTCAAGTTACTAATAGTCATATTTTTGTTTTCCATCTTTCAAATACACTCCTTCAAATAAATAATATCTTCTTA
The DNA here is from genome assembly GCA_964554365.1 of uncultured Clostridium sp. Taxonomy (GTDB): domain Bacteria; phylum Bacillota; class Clostridia; order Clostridiales; family Clostridiaceae; genus Clostridium_AM. The sequence continues at coordinate 1,085 of CAZKOJ010000057.1, forward strand.
TGATTATTATATTTACATTTTTTAAAATCGTAAAATGTATGGATACAATATTGAACTACATTTTTAAAATTTTATAATAATTTTGTCAAAAAATGATAATAATAAATCTATAGGAGGTGGTACATATGGCTTTTTTACGTTGGATAGGAGGATTTGTTGTTTTATTTTGGATTATTGGATTAATATTTAAAATTGGTGGTAGTTTTATAAACATTCTTTTAATTGTTGCTGCACTAATTTTTATAATTGATGCACTGTTTGGAAGAAGAAAAAACTTATAGCTATACTTTAAGAAAGCTCATATAACTAATTTAAATTTTTTAGAACTTTAAGGCTCACGAATTTTGAGCCTTTTTTTGTTTACATATTATTAAATAAATTAATAACTATATTTACTTATGTACTTAAACTAATACTCTATGATATAATTTACTTTGTGTGAGGAGGGGGATATACCTATGTCTATTTTCAAAAAAAACAGAGCATTAGAGATTGGTAAAAATTTGTTCATTAAAGCCTTTGACTTATTAAATAAATACTATTTCATTATAATAGGTCTTTACTTTTTAAAACGAGCTATAACAACTGCAATTCATTCAACTTCTAGTGTTGATTATAAAGCATATATTTTCCTAATGGCATTTGCTGCTTTTACAGCTTGTTCTGAAATTAGAAAAGATGTAAAATTGATACCGTTTTTAATGTTAATGATTCCATTTTTAATGTTTATATTCTATATAAATGTTCACGGATATGCATTTTGGGGTAAAATGCTTAGTTGGCAAATAAGCAGAAATATAGTATTTGATTTGAATCCTATGTTCAGCCAAATACCTCTTAATGATGCGGCCTTTTTAAGGATTTACAAACCTGAAACTGTTACTTGGATTTTAAGAATGGTTTATAATAATGGTTTTGTATTACCTATACTGCTACCTCTTTATAGGGCAGCTATTTCAAAAGACTTTAAAAAAATGGTTCGCTATGCTTTGTCAGGACATGTTGTACAAGTATTTTTAATAACACCTTTTTATTTAATGTTTCACTTACAGGAAGTGTGGTACGTACTTGGTCATCCAGATGGACTTGCAAGAGGTTTAAGTCCTGCAGCAGCTGCTGGAGTTTCTTTAAACTGTTTTCCATCAATGCATACTTCTATAGCTTTTGCAGCTTTCTTATTAGTTATGAGAGAGAAAAACAAACTATTTAAATATGTATGGGGATTCTTCTGCCTAAGTGTAATATTCTCTACAATGTATTTAGAAATTCATTGGATTATAGATGTAATAGCTGGTATGTTATTTGCTTATGGAACTGTTAAATTGGTTGACTTTGTATTAGATAAGAGTAAAGTATCATTATTGCAAGGACTCCTTAATTCTTATTACTACAGACGTAGAAGCTCAACCTATGTAACTGGTTATTATTTAACTTCTATACAATCTAATAATTTATCAAAATAAAAAAACTGCTTAGCAGTTTTTTTATTTTCATCTTTGACTTGTTATTTTCTTTCATATGCCTAATTATTCTGATTTACCGACATCAGATAAAACTAAACCTTTATTATGCTCTAAAGCCCAGTTAATACCCCATTCACTTTGGAATATTAATATATCTCTATCTTTTAAGTCTTTTACAATTTTGGTATCACTTGTTAAAATCAATTTTTCTACTTCTCCACTAAAACTCTCTATCCATCTTATATTTCTATAAGCAAGTCTATCCATTCTTAAATCTACATTATACTCATTTTTCATTCTATACTCTAGCACTTCAAATTGTAATACACCTACAACTCCCACAATAATTTCTTCTATTCCTATATTTAATTCCTTAAATACCTGAATTGCACCTTCTTGGGAGATTTCAGTTATTCCTTTTATAAACTGCTTTCTTTTCATAGTATCTAGGGTTTTAACTCTAGCAAAGTGTTCTGGTGCAAAGATTGGTATACCTTCAAACTTAAACTTTTTAGCACCTGAACATAAAGTATCTCCTATTCTGAAAATACCTGGATCAAAAACCCCTATTATGTCTCCTGCATAAGCCTCTTCAATGATAGCTCTATCTTGCGCTAAAAATTGTTGTGGTTGTGCAAGTTTAATCTTGTTTCCACCTTGAATATGAGCTACCTCCATGCCTTTCTCAAATTTGCCAGAACAAATTCTCATAAAAGCAATTCTATCTCTATGTGCTGGATTCATATTTGCTTGTATTTTAAATACAAAAGCTGAAAAATCATTTTCATAAACATCAATCTCACCTTGGTCAGAATCTCTTGATAAAGGTGGTGTAGTTAAACTTAAGAATTCTTTTAGAAATGGCTCTACTCCAAAATTAGTTAATGCACTACCAAAAAATACCGGTGTAAGTTCTCCGTATCTTACTTTTTTAGTGTCAAATTCGTCTCCCGCTATATCTAGTAACTCTATATCTTCTTTTAATTTATTATGTAAAGCATCTCCAATTAAATCTTTAAATATTTCATCATCTACATTACCTTCCGTAGATTCTAAAGTATTTTGACCATGATTACCACCATTAAAGACTTCAATTGTTTTTTCATTTCTATTGTAAACACCTTTGAATTCAGAACCTGAACCTATTGGCCAGTTCATAGGATATGATTTTATTCCTAGTACATTTTCTATATCTTCCATTAATTCAAAAGGATCTTTGCTTTCTCTGTCCATCTTATTTACAAATGTAAAAATAGGTATTCCTCGTAAACTACATACATGAAAAAGCTTTTTAGTCTGGTCCTCTACTCCCTTAGCAGCATCAATTACCATAACTGCACTGTCCGCTGCCATTAATGTTCTATATGTATCCTCACTAAAATCCTGATGTCCAGGAGTATCTAGTATGTTTATACAAAAATCTTTATAATTAAATTGCATAACTGAAGAAGTAACTGAAATTCCCCTCTGCTTTTCTATTTCCATCCAGTCAGATACTGCATGTTTAGAAGCCTTTCTAGCTTTAACAGAACCTGCAAGCCTTATAGCGCCTCCATATAACAGTAATTTTTCTGTTAACGTAGTTTTACCTGCGTCTGGGTGAGATATTATAGCAAAGGTTCTTCTTCTTTCGATCTCTTTTACTAAATCCGCCACAGCACTCTCTCCTCTTCTCTTTTTTCTTTCATCAATGATTTTAACTTTATTACGTACCAATGTCAACTTAAGATATTCATACTTTCCATTCCTAATAAACACTTTTATCCCGCAAATTTAGAGTGTACTACGCTTAAATATATTATTCAAAAAACCGTCCGTTTATTGAGAAATCCTAATGCTTCTCTTATTTATTATTCGAAACTCCTACTCATTCTTCGCAGTAGTAAGCAATTCACACCAAATTAAAAATTTGGGTTCTCTGCTCAAAACGTGAAACATAAGGCCTTCTAAATTCACTCTAAGTTTTTCTTCACAATATACGTAAGCTTCTGTCCACTCTAAATTTTTCGTTGAATATACTTTTTACTTTTCATATATAATTCCATTTTTTACTCCTGGGGCTGATAAGCCCTCATGCCGTAGGCTAAAATTTCGTTATATTTTTATGTTTTCAAATTTTGTTACTAAGTTAGTATTTAGTGCATAGCACTTTAATATCAGAGATTTTATCACTTAAAAAATTAAGATATGCTATCTTTGAGAAAAAACTAGTATTAGGATTTCTTATATAACCGTACGGTATTTTAAAAATTATTCGGTTTTAGCATTTGCTACGTAAAATAAGAATAATGTGAAATATCAATGATAACTAATTCATTTGTTTCTATTTGCAATATGTTTAATCGTAACAGTTATAACGTATAACTGTTTAATTAGGATTTTTTTAATATCACTTTTCAACAACCCACAACTCATCTAATTGTCACCTTTGTGTTAGTTACATTTATACTTCTGTACCTTTAATCCACTCTTCAGGATGATTCATTGTCCATTGTAATTCCTCTAAAAGCATCTTTATATGATAACCATCTACTGTAGCATGATTAACCGTAATAGATAAAGGCATCATAATTATACCATTCGTTTCAGTAAATCCACCAGATTCAAAAATTGGTGCATAATAATTCTTTGCATTTTGCAATTGCATTGATAAACTATTAAAACTAAACCACGGAACACAAGATATGATATAGTTGTTAGAAGGTGGTGCTTCCTTTGATAACATAATACCATGACTCTTCCCATACTGTTTCATGTCTGAAATATAATTTTTATAAAACACCTCAAAATCCTCATCATATTCTGTCCAAAGAAATGTTATTGTTTTATCATCTTCATGAAATATTGGATAAAAAGGAGTTCGACAATCCCAATATCCTAACATATCATCTTGAATTGCCATAAGAAATTCCTGGTGTCTTCCAATAGCTCTGGTTACCAAATAAAGATATGTAGGAAGGAATTTTAATCCTTTACTTTTTAATGTATTCCTAAGGATTGTAACATCAACTGTTACGTTAATGGAATAAATAAGTGTTGATACTGTTTTTGTAAAATAATTATATGTGTGTGCTCTTGGCCATGTCTCCATGTCAATAGTATAAAAATTTGTATTCATATGCTTATACCTCCATTTGATTTCAATTAATTTATAATCAAATTATAACCTCATCTCTCATAATTTATCTAGTTCATAAATAATTCTGTAATAAAGTTGTCCATACTATGAAAAATTAAAAACGGTATTTTTATATCATCCAAATTGATAACATAAAAATTACCGTTTGTTTTTATATTACTTGTTTTTTTTCTGATTATTCTTCTAATACTATACTCAGTGAGATAAAATTGTTGAGCAAGTTCTTTAACAGACACTCCTTGTTTATATCTATTAAAAATCTTTCTATTCCTTTTCTTCAAACTATTTTTTATGCCACTGTATTCCCCCCAAGCTTTTTTACTATTGCTTTTCCTAGGAATGTATAGATAACTACCATCAACATATTGTTGAATTAATTCAATAATATTCTGTGGCAATATATTTTGTGCTTTTTCATATTTCATACCTCGTGCTCCTATCTACATTTAATCTGTAAATATAAAGCAAAGTCCACACAAAAATATTTTAGCCTGTATCAGTCAAAACTCAGCTCCGAACAAGACTCGCCTTGTATTTTCATGTAGTCTTTGCACGAAGCCTTGGCTCACAATACATTCTGATACTTCTCTCATACATAGTCACCCCTTTATATGTTGTATTCCAGTTTGAGTAGGAATATTCGTTATTTATGATATGGCTCAGCATTCTTCTAATACTAATACTTTTATATCGTTAAATCGTCATTTTTTACAACTTCGACCTAACTTTATGGAGATTATAGCATATTCTTCATATTTTCATATCACTATATTTATCTATATAGTAAATATTTTTATATTTTAATACCATATTATTCAATTATTAAAGATCATTGTTCGTATCTTCGATTTCAATAATTACGTCGTCCTTTTTTCAAATTACACTGAAAGTGATATAATGAATTTTACTTTCATTCTTTAAATATACTAAATTATTCTCTTCATATGTAAATTATTGATAAGTTCTAATGCCGAAAGCTACAAATTTCATTATATCTTTATATTTTCAAAGTTTGTTACTAAAATTAGTGTTTAGTGCGCATCACTTTTAATAATAGAGATTTTATCACTTAAAAAATTAAGATATGCTATCTTTGATAAAAATTAGTATTAGGCTTTCTTATATAAACGGACGATATTTTAAAAATTATTTGGTTTTAATATTTGCTACGTAAAATAAGAAGAATATGAATTAATATCTTATTTTAAAAACTCATTCCTAAAATTCATCACTCGATATAAGAGTAATGCCATCCTGTTTAAACTTCTTTAAAAGGTTGTCCCATTTATTTTCAGCTAGTAAAGCAATTCCGTCTTTGATTATAGAGACATTGTATCTTCGTTTTAAGCCTCCCTTTGCTGTAAAATAAACACACCCTGCTGCATCTAGTCCAACAAGATATAGTTCGTTAATTTGTTGTTCAGCTAAAAAAGCCTCAAATTTAGGATTAGAAAACGCATCTGGAATCGGTTTTGAAAAACAATGGTTGGACACGATATTGATTCGTTTATCAAACTCAGTTCCTGGTTCTCCTTTGATAGCTGTTCCATGTCCAACAACTCTCGATAGCATCCTACCAAAAAAACCGTCAAATTCTTGGCGAATATATACTGTGATTATATTCTTCTTGGAGGCCTCCTCTATTATCTTATTCACTGTTGTAATCAATCTCTCAGAGTCTTTGTAGGGATATGGAGATTTTGCCGTTGTTCCAGTATAGTCTTCTTGAATGTCTATCACTAATAATGCTTTTTGTGGGTTGTGGCACTTTTTATTTTCCATAATTTCACTCTCGCTTTCTTATTCCATATTCTTCCATTTTGACTTAATCAATATAAAAATTGTAAATCTACCTTTATAAAATACATCTTATATTTATCATTACTACACTTCAAATTCCTTATTTAATTTGCAAACTACTTATTGAACTGATAAATTCTATTCAAATGATATCATTCGGTGCATCAGCGCATCAACCTATAACATTTTTCTGAACTAAAAATGCGCCATTAAGTTTTTATCTTATGGCGCATTTTACTATTGGTTTTCTCTTTTCATTTTTAAAATAATTTTTTGAATACTTTTGGGAGACAAATAATACATTTCAGAAAGAACTTTTATGGATACCCCCTCTTTGTATTTTTCATAATAACCTATGTTTCTAATAGAAATTTCCTTTTTACTTTCGGTTGTTTCCCCCCAAATTTTTCTGTTGCATTCTTTTCTCGGAATATAAATATATTCACCATCAATATAGTTTTGAATTAAATCTAATAACTCTTCTGGCAACACATCTGTTGCTTTAATATAGCTCATTATGCTCCTCCTAAATATAATCTTATCTTAGGATTGAGCAAAGGCTATTTCACATTTTTAATCATTAATTGTTATGCAATAGCCTCTGCTAAGCATAAATAATATATTTTCTCATAAAGCTATGCCCCTTTCTTGTCTACTTTCTATATAAATTTAGTTCTAATTAAATATAATTACTTTCATAACTACAGTGTAGCACAACTGTTTAATTCAACAAATCATCTATTTATATATATTATTATTTCATCTTTTGTCATCATTGCTCACCTAATTTCTTTTTTAAATCTGAAATATAAGTATTTTGCATTTTCTTTAAATCCATAATAAAATAAGCTAATACCTTAATAATAGGATTTTTAACAGATATATTTTCTATAAAAATTATTTTTGTTCCACCTGTTTCTGTTTCTGAAAAATGTCCCGTCCAAAAACCAGTCAACATTTTATTTTCCATATTAAATTCATATTCACTATACTCGTTCTTTTTAGTAATAATAAATTTTGTAGAATTTCCACTATGAACGTATTCAACAAATTCTTTTCCATCATCAAGAATTTCAATTCTTTCAATATCACTTCGCCATTTATAATCTTTATTATTAGTAACCACATTCCAAACAGATTTTATATCAGAATCAAAGTATGCTGTTACTTCTGATGTTCTTGCTTTTCCCAAAAATATTCACCTCTCAAATTATAAATAATCTTCATTTTAATCTACCAATCCGACTTAACTTACTAGAAAATTATAACATATTTGTTTCATATTACACTAAATTATTTGTATAATATGGCAGTTTTTTTGCTACCCTATTATTTGCTTTTCAAAAAACATTTTTCGATGGCTATAATAATTAGACTTGACCGTATGATGTCAGATAGAAAAATTTCTCTAAATGAGCTTTCTAATAAGGTAGGAATAACCATATCAAATCTTTCAATATTAAAAACCGGCAAAGCAAAGGCAATAAGGTTCTCAACCTTAGAAGCTATATGTAGGGAGTTAAAATGCCAACCAGGAGATATTCTTGAATATGAAGAAAAAGAATAGTAGTTTAATTTTTCTAATTGATATTTTACTATAAGCGTCTTATAGTAAACGTTTAATTTTTCTTCAAACCATCCCTTGCAGCTAATTACTATAATTATAAGTTGTTTTTTTTATTTCTACAAATGTTATAATAATTATACAAATTAAACTATAATTTTGGAGGTTAACTATGTATAAATTAGTAGCACTCGATATGGATGGAACTTTACTAAATAAAAATAAAACTATATCCAAAGAAAATTTTGAAGCTATTGAAAATGTTAGAAAAAAAGGTGTACAAGTAGTTTTGGCTACTGGAAGACCTATAAAAGGAATTGAAAAATATCTAAAGGAATTAAATTTGCTTACTGGAAATGATTATGCTGTAGCATTCAATGGTGCTGTAGTTCAAAATACTAAGACTGGAGAAGTCCTTTCAAAAAATTTAATGTCAATTGATGATCTTAAATATTTGTACAGTTTAAGTAAAGATTTGGGTGTTAATATCCATGCATTAACTCTTAATACTTGTATAACACCTAAGCATAGTAAGTATAGCCAACTTGAGTCAGATATGAATGGAATTCCCCTTGATATAGTAGATTTTGATTCAATAGATCCTAATACTACTATAGTAAAAATAATGTTTATAGATGATGAATCTTTATTAGATACAGTTATAAAAAAACTTCCTGCTGAAATTTATAACCAATATACAGTAGTTAAAAGTGCTCCTTTCTTTCTAGAATTTATAAACAAAAAAGTTAATAAGGGTTTTGGCGTTGAGGTCTTAGCTAAAAACCTTGGTATTAAAAAAGAAGAGATAATATGTATGGGGGATGCTGGCAACGATATTCACATGGTAGAATATGCCGGACTTGGTGTTGCTATGGGAAATGCCTTTCCTGAATTAAAAGAAGTAGCTAACTACGTAACAAAAACTAATGAAGAAAATGGAGTAGCTCACGTAATAAACAAATTTATATTAAATACAGAAAAGACATGCTAGAGCTAAGAACCTAGTTACTTTGGATATACTAAAAGAGTATCTTTGTACAAATTCATACAAAGATACTCTTTTAATTTTTTATGAAATTTTGTATTCTCCTCCTGCCTCAAACAAACATTGTCTTATGTGAGAAGCATTGTCTTCATTTGCGAGTGCGATTAGATAATCACCTGTGCAAATTAAAGTATTTCCCTCTGGTATAATTTCTTCTTCCCCTCTTTTAATACCTACCAATAAACAATTTTTAGGCCAATCTATATCCTTTATTTTTTTCCTGTCTAACATTGATCCCATACAAACTACCGTTTCTATAATTACTTTTACCCCTTTTTCACCTTCAAACTGATCAGTGCCTTTGTTCAAAAATTTCTCTAGTAATACTTCATAAATAGGTCTTGACTTCATAATATCTGCTATCACATAAGATACTAAACACACTAAGCCAACTGAAAGTAGATGTGAAAATGATCCTGTCATTTCAGTGATTAATACAATTCCCGTAATTGGAGCTTTAACAATTGCTGTAAAATATCCCGCCATAGCTAGTATTATAAAATTACTTATATAAATCTCATTAAATCCAACAGTAATTTTTAATATATTACCATAAATACCCCCTACTAACGCCCCTATAACTAAAAGAGGTAAAAAAATCCCTCCTGGCGCAGAACTACCAAAGCTCACCATTGTAAATAAAAACTTTACTGTTACTATTATTAATAGCATCTTCAATGAGAATGAGGAATTCACAAGTGAACTTATTATTTCATGTCCCCCACCTAAAACTTCTGGTAAAAATAATCCACTTACTCCTGCTATTAGAAATGCTACTATGGGTCTTGCTTCTACTGGCAGCCCTTTCTGTTTAGAATATATTTGTTGAGATTTCAATATAGCTATATTAAAAACTACACCTAACAGTCCTACAATTATTCCTAAAATAATCAGCCAAAAATAATTATTCAATGGTATAGGGTTTAAATGCTTGAAGTTAAATATTGGTTTTAACCCAAAAAAGTGTTTTGATACAAAATCTGCTGTTAATGATGCTGCAAGTGCTGATGTCATGACTATAGGTGAAAAACTTTTATGTACTTCCTCTAAAGCAAAAATCACACCTGATAATGGTGCATTAAAAGCCGCGGCAAGTCCTGCACTTGCACCACTAGTAATAAGAAATTTTTCTTCTATTTTTACTCTTTTAAAGACCCTACTAACCCCTTGACCTACAGCAGCACCCATCTGAACGGATGGGCCTTCTCGTCCTAAAGATAATCCAGCACCTATGCAAATAGTTCCACCAACAAATTTACCTAGAATTACTTTCCACCAATTCATAGTAAGTTTTCTCAGTAATACACCTTCAACCTGAGGTATCCCACTTCCTGATGCCATTGGTTCTTTTTTTATGATTTTTCCTACAATCCATCCTCCTATAACTAAAACAATAATCCAAATTGGGATAATCCAAGTATTTTTCAATTGTAGTGCATAAATATATTTAGAAAAACTAAGTGCTTTTTCTAATAGATATCTATATCCTACAATCAGTAATCCTGAAAAAATTCCTACAATAATTCCTTCAATTATAATCCTCAATTTGAAATTATGCCAGTTTGTTAAAGTACTATTAGTGTCATTTTTATTATACAAATTTCTCCCCCCCTTAATAGTAAAATGAAAGATTAAGGTAATTTAGATACCTGATTTATATTAATACAATATTTTTTTTAATGCAAAAAAATTTGCCATACTAATTTGAAAAAGGTTAAGATTAAGGGTTTCCTTAATCTTAACCTTTTGGTATAAATCCAATTTTTTTCTGCATTTTTCTAAGCATTTTATTAGAAACATAATAAGCTTTCTCTGCTCCTTTTTTATATACACTTTCAAGATATTCTTTGTTATCTACTAAATCTTTTATTTTTTTCTGTATAGGCTCTAACTCATTTACTATAGCCTCTGCTGTATCATTTTTAAATTGAGCATATCCTTGACCCTCATATTTTCTTTCTATTTCTTCAATGCTCATTCCTGTAATAGCATTTAATATTGTAATTAAATTTTTAATTCCTGGCTGTTCATCATTGTACTTAACTATTCCTATGCTATCTGTGACACATCTATTTATTTTTTTTCTTATTACCTCAGGTGGGTCCATAATTAATATATAGCTATTAGGATTATCAGATGACTTTGACATTTTTTTAGTAGGTTCCTGTAAATCCATAATTTTAGCTCCTGATTTAGGTATATATCCTTCTGGTATATTAAAAGTTGGACTATAAGCGTTATTAAATCTTTGTGCAATATCTCTTGTAATTTCAAGATGCTGAGTTTGATCTTTTCCTACAGGAACTAAATCAGCATTATACAATAATATATCTGCAGCCATTAAAACTGGATAAGTTAAAAGACCTGCACTTACAGATTCTCCATATCTTTTTGATTTGTCTTTGTATTGAGTCATTCTTCCAAGTTCTCCTACATAAGTAGAGCAATTTAAAAGCCATCCTGCTTCACTGTGCGTAGATACATGTGATTGTATAAATATAGTATTTTCTTCTGGGTCAATACCTGCTGCTAAATATATTGCAAGAACTTCTAATGTTCTTCGTCTTAATTCCTTTGGTTCTTGCTTTACAGTTATGGCATGAAGATCTACTACACAAAAATAACAATCATATTCATGTTGTAATTTCACCCAGTTCTTTAAAGCTCCTAAATAATTTCCTATGGTTAGATTTCCAGATGGTTGTATTCCACTGAATATTATTTTCTTTTTTTCTTCCATTTTTACTACCTCCAATATAATAAGTTTTATTTTTAACTCCAAATATAGTCATAACAGTTAAATTAGGATGTATGTACTCATAAAACACAAACAAAAGCCCTATGACTTATTTAAAAATCATAGGGCGTATTAACACTGTGCCACCTAAATTCAAAAAGGTATAATAAAACCTTTTCCTTATTTACAGATACATATACATATCCTCACCTTATAACGTAAGGCTCACGTCAAAAGACTAATTTGAATTCATCTCGATCCTCCAAGACCCATTCAGCTTAATCATGGTTACTGTAATCCCACCATATTACAATTCTCTTTAAACCTGTTTTTAAACTTACTTGCTTCCTATCAACGGATTTATCATATATAATTACTTTAATTTATATTATGCCTTAAATATTTATTTGTCAATACATTAATTTAAAACTAACTATTAATTTTTTATTTTTTCCATAATCCATGCAAATTACAGTATTCTCTAATAAATAGAATTTCTTCATCTACTTTAAATACAGCTTCTGGTTTTTCTCCTGGTTTTAAAAATTTTCTGTACACTTTATTTGCAGTGTGCACTTCTATCCATTCAATATGATGATTTTCTGACATAGGATGTTCAACCTCTCCTATTTTTACAACTACTGCATCTTGTAGTTTTTCCATAACAGGTACATGCTTTTCAACAGCAGCATCTGTAGTATTTTCTGAAAGAAGAATCATCTGTTTTCCACAACAAACTAAAGTTCCTCCAGCTTTATGAACAACTTCTACCATATTCCCACAAATTTCACACTTATAAACCTGTCTAACTTCTGTCACTGCTTATTCCTCCCTTTTACACTTTTTAATAATTCATATTTATTAATAATAATTCAACAACTTTTAGTAAATTCCTTCTTTTATTATTTAAATTTTTTACATTTTTTATTCTAAGTATTGCTACTATTATTTTTAATTTTAGTGGAACACTAATTTATATACTTAAACATTTATAATAAGCAAGGAGGTCTTTTCATGACTAGTAAAGATAAAAAGCCTTATCTTCCTCACGAAAGAGGATATTTTGAACAAAAACCTAAAATAATAAAATCATATTCACAAAGTGATTATACTAAACTTCCTGATCCTGTTAGAGATCCTATAGTTTCAAACAACATATCCTGTGTTGAATTTGATTATACATCTAAGGATTTAGAGGATAATGATTTTTAAATAACTATTTCAAAGACTTATAGGATATATATAAATGTCCTATAAGTCTTTAAATTTTCACTGCCCAACTGACATTTAGTTTTTTAATTTTTAAATTACTACATTAACTTCATGTTTTCCTTCCTTTAAAAAAGGCACTATATTATTTTCTACTTTTCTACCATCTAACCATATGCCTTTTTCTTCTCCTCTTTTTACTTGTATAGAATATTTACATTCTTCTCTATTGTAGTATATATCATAGTTATGCCAATCATCAGGTATACATGGTTCTACAGTAAATCCTTCTTTACCTTTAAACTTAAACCCAAGTATTCCTTCCAA
>CAZKOJ010000057.1:14378-23897 GCA_964554365.1 uncultured Clostridium sp.
TCCTGCTTTATACATCCACCCAGCAGCACCAGTATACCAACTCCATCCACCTCTTCCTATATGAGGTTCTACAGTATAAACATCTGCAGTCATAACATAAGGTTCTACTTTATAAGTTTGACAGTTCAAATAAGATTTCGTATGGTTTATCGGGTTTATCATATTAAACACTTTCCAAGCTCTATTATTGTATCCCATTTTTGCCAAAGCCAATATTACCCATATAGATGCATGAGTATATTGTCCTCCATTTTCTCTTACACCAGGCACATATCCTTTAATATAACCAGGTTCTAATGAAGACTTATCAAAAGCTGGTGTAAGTAAAAGAACTATCCCTTTATCTTCTTTTACAAGATTTTTTTGCAGAGCATCCATAGCCTCCCTAGCCCTAGATTCTTTTGCTGCACCAGATATAACAGCCCAAGATTGTGATAAAGAATCGATTTGACATTCATCATTTTTCATAGAACCTAAAGGTGTTCCATCATCAAAATAAGCTCTTCTATACCAACTTCCATCCCATGCATTTTTTTCTAAATTATCTCTTATAAACACTTTCAATTCATTATATCTTTTTACCTTATCACTATCCGCTTTATATTCACATATAGAAATAAACTTATCTAAAATACTATATAAAAACCATCCAAGCCAAACACTTTCGCCCTTTCCTTTATTACCTACAGTACTCATACCGTCATTCCAATCTCCAGATCCCATTAAAGGTATGTTATGACTTCCAAAGTTCAGCCCTCTTTCTATAGCTTTTATACAATGTTCATAAATGCTACCCTTATAATTTGATATTCTAGCTATATTATATCTCTCATCTTCTCCTTCTTTTAATACCTCATCTTCTAAATATCCAGCTTCTTCATCTAGAATACTGTAATCTCCTGTATTTTGAATATAATCTATAGTTACATAAGGTAACCATAATAAATCATCTGAAAATCTTGTTCTTATTCCACTTTCAACTACAGGATGCCACCAATGCTGAACATCTCCTTCTAAATACTGTTTTGAGGCACTGTATATTATATGTTGTCTTGTTATCCTATGATCAACATAACTTATAGCCATAGAGTCTTGAAGTTGGTCTCTAAACCCATAGGCACCTCCTGATTGATAAAAAGCTGTTCTTGCCCAAAATCTGCAGGATATGATTTGATACATAAGCCATCCATTTAACATTATATCCATAGATTGATCTGGGGTTTTAACTTGTATGGTGTTACATAATTCATTCCAATAGTTTTTAGTTTTATCTAATTCTCTCGGTGCAGATCCATTTTTATATTTATTTATAACCGTTTCTATTTTTTCAAAATTTTCTTCCTGGCCTAATAATATTAATATTTCTTTTTCTTCTCCTATATCTAAATCTATTTTCACATTTTGGGCTAGGCAAGGATCAACCCCTGCTCCCACATTATTTGAAAGTTTCTTAAGCTCCATAGCCCTAGGATTACTTACACTTCTGCCTCTTCCGATAAACTCTTTTCTACTGCCTGTAAAAGAATTTTCCTCTCCCCCTAATACCTTCAAATAACAAATTAGTTTTCCAAAATTTTCACTATACGGATTCCTAGCATATATATAGTTGTTTTTTTCATTAAACTCTGTAAAAATATATTGAGCATTTTGTTCATGGATTACTCCAAGTACTAATTTTGCATAGTAACTTATGGATAATTTTCTCTTTACACCCATATTGTTTTTTACTTTTATGCTACATAATTTAACATTTTCATCCATATCAATAAACATGGTCATGTTTCCCATAATACCATATGCTTCATGTTTAAAAATTGAAAATCCAAATCCATGTTCTATAACATATTCTCCACTATCTCTTACAGGTTTAGGAGATATACTCCACACTTTACCTGTTTCTTCATCTCTGATATATATTTCTTCCGCTTCTCCATCTATTACTGGATCATTTGACCAATTAGTTAGTTTGTTCTCTCTGCTATTTTTATTCCAGGTATAAGATACACCACTTTCAGAAACATGAAAGCCAAAGTTACCATTTGAAACTACATTTATCCATGGAGCAGGAGTACTTTCCCAATTTTTTAATATTGTAATATAGGTATTGTCCTTACAATCAAAGCCACCTATACCATTAAAGTAATCTAACTTAGGTATATTAATCTTACTTGGCGTATAAGTATATTCCTTAAATTGAACTTGGAGTACTTCTTCATCTTTCGTAATTTCATCATTATTTTTTATTTGTGATATCAAAGACTCCTTATCTCCATCTATAACCAATCTTGCTATAGCCATAAGTAAGTCTATATCTTCATGTTTTATAGTAGATATATTATGTAAAAATACTCCACCTACCTTATTTTCTTTATCTCTTGCATGACTAGAAGATATTAAATCTCTTACAGCATCTTGCAGCGGCTGAGTATAAGAATTACTTTGAAGATTCAATATGACTAAATCTACCTTTAATCCTTTTATACTCCAATATTCATGAGCATTTAATAGCTGTCTTACTATATCTATACTGCTATCATCTTTTATTACAAGTAATACTATAGGTAAATCTCCAGATATTCCATAAGGCCATAAAGCTGATTGGCCTTTTTTTATAGATTTTATATATTTTTCTCTATCTTTAAAATACATGTTTAAAAACAATATTTTTGATGCCATCAGCTGGTATATATTAGCTTGTGCTGATTTTATACCAAGATATTTCATTTCCACCTGTACTGCTGTCCATGACAATTCAAATACTCTGTCTATATTGTGTATATCATTGTATTTTTGAGCAAGCTCAATAGCTTCCGCTCTAGAATCTGAAACAGCTGTAGTATATGCTATTTTGCGAGTTTCACCCTTTTCTATTCTTACTCTTATCCTCATACTTATTATAGGATCAAGCACCGCACCTGTTGTCATTTTCAGCTGCGTATCACTTTCCATAGCCTGTGGATTTTCTAAATCTCTTCCTCTACCTATAAAGTTAGCTCTGCTAGTTTCATACTGAATTGCTCCTACTAACTTTCCATCTGATGAAATAGTCTGCATAACCCAAGGCTGCTTTGAATCTTTAGATCTTGGTCTTCTATTAGCAATGATACACTGAGGATCATTTAAAAACTCTGTCTTTATAAATAAATTTCCGAAGGCTGGATGAACCACATCTGCATTGTATGGAGATAAAGTTACTTCACAATAGCTTGTAACTTCAATTTCTCTAGCGTGATTTCCATGATTAGTTATAGAAATTTTTCTTACTTCTGCATTATCCTCATTAGACACTGCAATCTCTGTATGAGTTCTAATATTACCATCTTTTCTTTCAAACTCAGCTTTGTCTAATGAAAATGTAACACTATATTCATCCCCTTCATACTTACATGGCTCATAGGTAGAACTCCAATATTCATTTGAGTTTATATTTTTTATATAGAAAAACATACCTGTATTATCTGTAGTTACATCTTCTCGCCATCTGTATACTGTCATGTCATCCTTTTTACTATATCCACTACCACTATTAGTTATCATTAAAGAGTAATTTCCATTAGACATAATATGAATTTCTGGCATATCTGTTTTAGAAGTATTATATCTCCTTGCAATTAAATTTTGCTTTTCTGTTATTACATCTGTGCTATCATATTGCTGCTCTCTATCATAAACTACAGTTTTTAACATTTTCTCTTGAAGAAGTAGTTCTGTAGCTTTTACTTTCGGTATTCTATGAAATCTTTCTTGAAGTATATTATTATTTATTACATTGTCAAGGGACATTAAACTCATGCCTTCATGATGTACCATAAAACATTTAATAATAACTTTTTCCTTACCCTTTGGCAGCCTTTCTTTAGTATAGTCTACAGCTTCATAAAGGCCATATCTACCTTCCATGCCTAGTTCAATAAGTTTTTTTATATTGATAAATGCCTCTTTCAAATAAATTTGTAGTGCCATAACTGTAGAGTATGGCGATATTACCAAGTCACTCATAAGCCCTCTCTTTAATCCAATACCTGGTACTCCAAAGGCTTTATACTGATAATTTAAACTTACATCAAAATTGTAAAAAGCTGATTCAGATATTCCCCAAGGTACTTTTCGCTGCTTACAATATCTTTTTTGCCCATCCACTACAGCCTTATAAGTCTCTCCTAACAATGTATCAGGATAATTTTTCATAATTATGAGTGGCATAAAATATTCAAACATAGTTCCCGTCCAAGACACAAGACCTCTGCCTTTACCCATTATGGTCATAGCTCTGCCTAATTTAAACCAATGTGTTTGCTCTACATCCCCTTTTGCTATAGCCATAAAGCTAGCCTGCCTTGCCTCTGATGCTAGTAAATCATAATAACATTTGCTTATTCCATCTTTTTCAACATCATACCCTATAGAAAAAAGTTGTCTTTTTTCATCATACAATATTTTAAAATTTGTATTTTCAGCAATGTTATTTAACCTTTCCTCTAGGTTTTTTACTTTATTTAAAACTTTATTTATTTCATTTTTACTATTTGATAACAAATGTTTCATCTGATTAATCCAATTTTCTTCTTCTTTAGACTTTTGAAAACATTTTTCCAGTTCATTTTCAATAATATCTATATCTTTTGGCAAACTTTCCATAGGATTTTTTATAGCTAGTTGCATTAAGCTTTCTTCTATAAGCCCCATTTTGTCTGGCCTCTGACTTAATATATCCACCCAGGGAAAAAAATTTTGTATCTCATTTAAATACTTACTTACACTGTGCTTTAGTTTATTATTCCAATATAAATTTGAACATTCTTCATTATTTTCTAGCTCTAAAAATTTACCCCGTAATTTAAAGAGTATATTTTTCCAAGATATTATGTCAAAATCTATATTGTTAATATGGTATATTATTTCTGTGTAAAAGTCTTTTATACTTACTTCACACTCTAGTTCATCATTTGCAATCCTTAAATTATCCGTTACTGCTAGTAATACTTTTTCACTTATAGCAGCATCCTTCACATATTCATTTATAGATTGATTAGTAAGCCATATATATCCTACTAAATTACCGCTATCTACAGTAGATATATATTTAGGATAAAGAGGGTTTGTTGTTTTAGTATCATACCAGTTATAAAAATGCCCCTCAAATTTTTCTAATCTTTCCATATTCTTTACAGTTTTCTCTATTCTTTCTAAAAGTTCAATTATACCAATATATCCAAAATCAAAAGCTGTTAAATTTGAAGTAAGTCCCATTCCCATATTGGTAGGAGATGTTCTGTTTGCAACACCCTTGTTAGGATCTTCTTGATAGTTATCAGGTGCTAACCAATTATTTTCCTCATTAACAAAATCTTCAAAATAAGCCCAAGTTTTTCTGCTAAGCCTTCTTAATGTTTCATTTTGCTCACTTGTTAATTCTTCCTTATAGGTTTCCATGTCTTTACTTATAGTGTAAGCTATCCAAGGACTAGCAAACCATATAATCACAGAAGGTATTAATAATATTGTTGTATCTAATGAATTTTGAAAAGCTAAAAATATTATAAATATACTTATAGCACTAGCCACCCACATAGACTCTATAAAATTCACAAGTTTTCTACCTGAGTTTCTTTCTACCTCTTCTGCGGTTTGCCATTGCAATAAATTCTTTTTGCTTATAGTTAACCTGTATAATGTTCTAATTATGGCATCTAACATTAAATATGCTTGATAAGGTAAAAAACAAAATATAAGAAACGCCTGTTCCAAAACATTTTTTCCATTACCTAGTTTACCTGAAAGTCCTATACCTTTAATAGGACCTACTACTGTTTCAGATACATCAAATAACATAGGACACAAAATAGAAATAAACGCTACTATAAGCCATTTTTCTGGATTTTCAAACATTAATAAAGCTACAATTATAAGTATTATTATTGAAGGTGCAAAAAGACTTCTTCTTAAATTATCTAATATTTTCCACTTAGATAACCTATTTAGAGCACTTTTTTTAAATAACCAAGGTAGTAACTGCCAGTCACCACGAACCCACCTATGCAACCTTTTACAGCTAGAATTGTAATATGCAGGATATCCATCTATAAGCTCTATATCTGTAACCAATGCAGCTCTTATATAGGATCCTTCTAACAAATCATGACTTAGCACTGAATTTTCAGGGATTTCGTTTCTAAGTGCATTGTTAAAAATCTCTATATCATATATACCCTTACCAGTAAATATTCCTTCATCAAATAAATCTTCATATACATCAGACACTGCTTTTGTATACATATCTATTCCTATTTCACCAGAGAATATCTTTGAAAATATGGTTTTATTTGCACTTAAAATTCCAACACTTACTCTAGGTTGCATAAGTCCATGTCCTCTTACTATTTTTTTATTGTCAGCATTCATATATGGTTTATTTAAAACATGGCACATAGCTCCAATTAGTTTTTTAGCACTCTCTCTAGGTAATTCTGTGTCAGCATCAAGAGTTATAACATATTTTGTATTATATAAGGCTTCTACATTTCCACTTATAACATTGTAACTTGTATCTTTATTACCTGTTATTAACTCATTAAATTCCATTAATTTGCCACGTTTTCTCTCCCAACCTAACCATACACCTTGCTTTTCATTGTATTGCCTATATCTATTGAAAAAATAAAATATATCTTTTCCATCTTTGCTATACTTTGTATTTAATTTTTCTACTAATTGTAAAGCAGTCTCCACTATTTCTTTATCATCTTTTTCTTCTTCTTGTATACTATCTTTAAAATCTCCAAGTAATGCAAAATATATGTTTTTTTGTCTATTTGATAGATAATATACTTCCATATCATTTACTAATTCTTTTGCTCTACTTTTATTACCTAACAATGTAGGAATTACTACTATTGTACTAAACTCTTCTGGTATTTCTTCTGTAAACTCTATTTTAGGAATAAATCTAGGCTCTACTAATTTATTTATACTCCAGTTTAAAGTTGATATAACAATTTCACTACAAGGAATTAAAATTGCCATTGCTACTATAGCATATTTCCAAACAATAGGATTATTATCATTGTAATACGCTAAATTTAGTATTAAAATCATTAATACTACTATTGTAATAAATATTGTACTGATATAAAAATTAGGGTTTCCCTTTAAAAATCCTATACCTGTATTACTAATTGTTTTTTCTCTAACATTTATTTTTCTTTTTAACCTTTCAATACCTTCATCAACTATATAATATCCAACATGTCTCTCATATTCTTTTGAATTTTCATTATTTTCCATTTCTAAAGCACATTCAATGGCCTTCTTAGCTATAAGCGATTCTGCAATACTCATGTGTTTAGCTAACTTTTCCACACTATGCCTATAGTAATCTCTAGATTCAAAATCCATATTTTCATATACTTTGCATGGATCTTGTCTTAGTATATTCTCAACATAGCTTAATCTTTCAAAGCTTTCTTTCCAATTTAGCGCTTCCACTTCTCTTATACCAGTTATAGAATTCCCCATAGAAATTTGATACCATGCTTGTTTTTGATGTTCAGCATTTATAATTCTTTCTGAATTGGTTTCTTCATTATCTAGTTTTCTATCAATCCACTCATATATAATTCTACTTTCTATTTCATTATCTCTTAGCACCTTTAAAATTCTTTCCACCGTATGAGATGTAAAAACTATATCTTCTAAAGAATTTTTTTTAATTTCCTCCTCTATATTTTCCTTGTTAACTGCTTCTATAAGCCTTTCTGCTATTATATCTCCTTTTTTTCTTTCCTTTTGTGCAAAAACAATTCTTTCAGTTATTTTGCTTATGTTTTGAATAAGAGCAATTCTAATCATTATAGGCAGTGCCCAAAGTTCCCCACTAGTAAGTATAGTATTTTTTTGATAGGCACTTGTAAAATCTTCTATAATTTCTTCATCTACTCTTCCATCAGTATGAGAAACTAGCTCTACAGCTATGTAATAAATCCTAGGATATCCTTTCATAATTCCTTTGCTCATAACAGGAAGATTTTTATAATATACTTCTGGCATATTACCTTTTATGTCCATATATTCCTTTTGTATTAAATAAAGATTATCTAAGAGCCATTCTGCAGCTTGTAATAATTCTTTCCTGTCTTTAATTTCCTTGTCTATGTACTCATATCCTTTTAGTATTTTTTTATAACTAATATCTAAACTTTTTATAAGTCTTCTCTTACAATTATTTTTTTTAACAATTGATGAATAATTTGATATTTCTACAGCATGTTTTTCTAGTTCTTCTTTATTGGCGTTTAATGTAGGAATATCATCCATTATGTTACTCTCATCTTTTTTATTTAATAATATAAAAACACCAATAGTTAACAAAGCTGCCACCACAGCAATTATGATATAATAAAGCATAAAAATCATCCTTTCGCGTAAAGAAAATTGGCGCTTTGCTTATTATCTCCATTAAATTGTAAAAATATGAATGTAGAAAATAAAATATGCTATGGAAATTTAAAATTTCCATAGCATATTTTTACAATAATATTTCATTTACTAGCATTTCATCAAAACTTTGTCTTCTACATATTAGTTTGACTTCTTGATTTTTAACCATAATAACTGCTGGCTTTGGTATTTTATTATAATTGCTAGCCATAGAATACCCGTACGCCCCTGTAGCTAGTACCGCCAATATATCTCCGCTTTTGGCTTCTGGTATTTCTATGTCATTCAATAAAATGTCTCCTGACTCGCAGCACTTACCTGATATAGTTACTTTTTCTTTAAATTCACTTTCAACTCTACTCGCTATAACACATTCGTATTCTGCATTGTATAAGGCTGGTCTTATATTATCTGTCATTCCTCCATCTACTGATACATATTTTCTTATCTCTGGTATTTCTTTTATAGATCCTACTGTATAAAGTGTACTTCCTGCATTGCCTATTATGGATCTTCCTGGTTCTATAACAAGATTAGGAAGGTTTATTTGTAGTTCTTTTGCAAAATTTTCTGCTTTACTTAATATTATTTCACAGAAGTCCTCTATTTTTTTTGGTGTATCTCCATTTTTATAGTAAATACCGAAACCACCACCTAAGTCTAGTTCACTTACTTCATAGCCTATGTCATCCTTAATGCTTTTTACAATCGAAAGCATTATCTCTACCTCATCTTCATAAGGCTTTGTGTCAAATATTTGAGAACCTATGTGACAATGTAATCCTTGAAGTTTTATATTAGAAAGTAATATTGATTTCTTTACTGCATCTATAGTTTTATTATTTAGCATTGTAAATCCAAACTTTGAATCTATTTGTCCTGTTTTTATATACTCATGAGTATGTGCTTCTATACCAGGTGTTATTCTTAAAAGTATTTCCTGCATCTTATTATTTTCTTTAGCAACCTTATTTATTTCCTCTATCACATAAAAATTATCAACTACAAATCTTCCTACTCCTAAGTTATCTCCCATTTGTATTTCTTCTATGGTTTTATTGTTTCCATGAAAATATACTTTTT
>CAZKOJ010000058.1:0-23169 GCA_964554365.1 uncultured Clostridium sp.
TAGAGGCTGATAAAAAGAATCAGGGGGTAAGGCTTTATGTTGTGGCACATCATAAAGATGCAAAAGGAATATCTTTATATTCTTTAGGGTTAAAAGGAGAAACTAATGCTTTAAAAATGTATAATGGATATTACGAGGAAAATTTAAAAGTTATTGATAAAATATCTGTTGAGTTAACTAAGGATGAAATAAATGATATAGTTCAGTGGGGAAATACCTGTGAAGAAGAAGGCTGGCTAATTGAAAAGGAAGTAAATCTAAAAGATAGGTTAAGCAAATTTATTTAATAGATATAGGGCTTAAATCTAGCAATGGTAATGCTGCTAGGTTTTTATATAGTGTTAAGATATAATAAAAAATTATAGGTGGGATTATCCACCTATAATTATCAATATAAGAAAAATGAGTACTATGTTAACCAAACAGAGATTAAACCAAAATCAATTGCCCATTTTATATCAATTAAAGGATTAGCTCCAATAAACAGAGTAGTTTCATTATTTGAATTTATTTTAGATAAAGCAAGATGAAATATTTTAGGGTCAGGCTTTCTAATATTAACCTCTTCAGAAATAATGATGGTTTTCATATATTTCCTAAAATTTAATTTATCAATCTTTATATTTTGAAAATTAGAATTCCCATTTTTATGTTCTTATCTATAAAATAATCTAAAACATTATATAAATTAGACATAGGTTCAGCACATTCTAAAATTATAATCTAAGTATTGACATTATAGCTATGTCCCTGATAATATTTATATATAGCAATATGATTTTGAAGGGTGGAATGCTATCCGGCGCACTTGATGTTAAGTAATCAAATAACATAAGTGGAACGTGGAGATGTAAGATAGAATCATTAATTGAATAGGTAGAAAAACTGCTGATTTTAACAGCTTTTTTGTTATACCTAGTTATCAATTGTGACTTTATTTTACTCTCTTGGTGATAGTTTCTAACATATTATTAGAGCCATGGAGTAAATTCTGTGGCTCTTTTTATTTTTAGAAATCATATTGCTATATAAATCATTATGTTGTTTTTACAAAAATATATATTTATTGAGAAAGGAAATGAAATTATGTTAAATAAAATATTTAAGTATCTAAAAAAACCAGAATTATATGCAGAAAGTAGTGCAGAGTTTTGGAATGATGAATATATATCTAAGAAGTTGCTGGAGGCACATTTAGATCCAAATTTAGAAGGAGCAAGCAGAAGACATTACTTTATTAATAGTTCTGTAGATTGGATTAGCCAAATAGCGCCATATGAAAGTTATAAAAAGGTTTTAGATTTAGGCTGTGGACCAGGACTTTATGCACAAAGATTAGCTGAAAGAGGTTACTTAGTAATTGGCATGGATTTTTCAAAAAGGTCAATAGAATATGCAAAACAAAAAGCTGAGGAAAAACATACTAGCATAGAATACATTTATAAAAATTATCTTGAGATAGACTATGAAGGTGAATTTGATTTAGTTACATTAATTTATTGTGATTTTGCAGTACTTCCACATAAACAAAGAGAATTATTATTAAATAAGATATATTGCGCTATGAAAAATGGTGGTAAATTTATATTTGATGTATTTACTCCTAAAAACTATGAAGGAAAGCCTGAAAGTAATATATGGTATCTGAATGATGGAGGTGGATTTTGGAAAGCTGAAACTTACCTTTGTATGGAGTCTCATTATATTTATGAAAATAAAATCATGTTAGATCAATATGTAGTAATTAATAAAGAGGAAAACGTAAGTGTTTATAGAATGTGGAATCACTGTTATACAGAGGATACAATTATATATGAACTAAAAAAAGCAGGTTTTGAAAAAATCCAAATATATTCAGATGTATCAGGAAAGCCATATAATGAAGAATCTAAAACTATGTGTATTATAGTTGAAAAATGAGAATCTCTAGAAAATCAAATAACCTACTATGAATATATAGGAGTGTTTGCAGATAGGCTCGAATCATAAAAATAAATTTAAAGCTTGTACTTTTTAGAATATAAAATTTTTTACAATAACAAGAGATTACAAAAAAGATTAAACGGCCTTAGTCAAATGGAATATCGGGCTTTGGCCGCCTAAATCATTTTTATTATTTTCCCTGTCTACTTGACAGGGTACAGATCAGTTTTCCCGTAGCAATTTCCAATTTAAATTAATCATGTCTATATTATTGCATCATCTCAATAAATGCTTCTAATCTTGTATTCAACTGTTCGATGTCATTTGATGAAAAATCAGTTTCAATTTTAATATATGGTAATTTTTTCTCCTGCTGCACAAAATTCATAATCATATGAGATTCCACATTGTATGTATGGCATGCATGAAGAATTACATCTACTACACCATCAATTTTATATTCATCTATAAGTGATGAAATCAAATTAAGGCGGCCATTATTTGGACTCATGCATGAGCAAGGAATTTTCAAATATTTTTCAGCTATTGCGTCAATTGGATCCTTGTCCTCATCAATCAAAGTGTTTTTAGATTTTAAACCGCTGCAGTTCTCAAAACAAACCACAACTCCACCACTACTTTCTATGATTTTAATTATTTTTTTTGTATCTCCACCTATTGGACATCCTGTAACCAAAATTCTCTTTGCACTTGTTGGCACATTTCGTTCTCCCTTATTAAAATTTTCAAGAATTTCATTTGTAATATTTTCAACGGTTTCGTTTAGCTTTTCTTTATTCATTTTAAAGGAGCTTCCATAAAGGACTTCGTGCATTTCAAGTCCCCAGATAGGCGGAGGCACCAATGTACCAAGCTGATAAAATCTTTTAAGTACTTTTCTCTCATTATTTCTGTCAGTGATTGCCTCTCTTAATTTATCATCAGTAATTTCTACAGAGAATTCTTTTTCTAATCTATCTTTTAATCTTAATATTTCATTTTTCCATAATATGAATGAATCAGGACTGTCTGATGTTTGAGGTAAAATCATAACATGCATAGGTTTAATTTTACCTAAATACTCGTACATCTTTTTTTTGCCATCACAAGTTGTTTCGCCAACTAATAAATCTGAAAAATAGAAATATGGGCAAGTGTCTGTTTCAGCAAAACCATAGCTTGATTTTATTAAAGGACAAAGATTTCTAGGAAGTTTTTTTTCTGCCTCAAGTATTGGTTCTTCATGCATACTGCACAATGATACAGGAACAGCTCCAGCAGCAATAATTAATTCTCTTGGCGTAAATACACAATATGTTCCAACGATTTTAGCACCTTTATCTTTAAGCGATTTTACTTCAATGAATCCTTTTTTTCTTGCATCATTAAAGCTATGAAATAATTCAGGGAGTTTGTTCACAATAGTACCTCCATTTAACTAATAAAATATTTTTGATTTAATATTATGATGTATGATAATTTTAAAACAGGGATGATGTTATGAAATTTAATAACGAAAAAGTTTTAATTAATAATGAAATTAATAATAAGCCATTTATCATTGTTGAAACTGCATTATTTTGTATAAAGATTCTTCTAATATTCCCTTTAATTCACTAATATTATTAATCTTTCGTGAATTAGATGCCAAATTACTGCTTTTCATTGCCTGTTCACAAATTTTATCAATAGGTATTGTTTTCTCTTTAAGTTTTTCTTTTATGATTTCCTTTAAGCCGGTTGTAGCTATTATATTATGAATCCAATTGGCAATATCAGATCCATCTTTAAGTGAATTACCAAGGAGCATAGCTGCCTCTTGATAATATTCACTGCAGCAGCATTCATTAAACCTTATTACTTCAGGCATAATCATAGATACACTCATACCATGGTGAAGTCCCATATAAGTTCCAAATGGATGGGCAAGTGAATGAGCTGCTGAAAGTCCCGTTCCAGGATACAACAATCTTGAAGTAAAGGCTGTATATAGAAGGTTTCCCTTAGCAATTAAATTATTATTATATATAGCCTCATTAAAGTATTTTCCGAATGTTGAAAGTGAGCCCCTAGTTGTTACTCTTACTAGATCATTTGAAGTACTTGCGGTATGAACTTCAATAATATGGCAAAGGGTATCTAAAGCTGTAGCAACAGTATATTCAGTTGCTAATGAAATAAGACTTTCCGGGTCGAGAATGACAGCTTTTGGTATGAAAAAATTCCTTTTTATTGTTCTTTTACAGGGGATTGTTGTGTTTTTAATTACAGAATATGGACTACTTTCAGCTCCAGTTCCACATGTGGTGGGAACAGCAGCAAAAAATGGAAAATTCTCATTTCTAGTATTGTCGTTATTAAAATAGCTTTCTAATTCAAAATCGTTTTCTCCCAAAAGTCCAATCATTTTTCCGATATCAATTGCACTACCACCTCCTACAGCAATAATACATTCACTTTTGGAGCTGTTATACAGCTTTGCACCTTCTATTATTGAATTTTCATCTGGATCAGAAGTAAAATCAATAAAAATTTCAGTTTTATAGCTTGTCAACTGCTGTATTACTTTTAAACCAAAATCGCTTTTATATACAGATGAATCAATTACTAAAAATACATTTGATATATTTTTAGGAATGATTGAATTAAGATTATCAATTGAGCCAAAACCATCAAATATTATTGAAGGTGTATTTATATACCATAAACTCATTTAAAATATCCTTTCTAAAATTACTAATTTATTTTTTGTACACTGCTCTCTCTCCTCCAATTAGCTTCAATCGTGTTCGTGCAGCAACAACTCTAGCACTACCAATGAATTCATTTTCCAGAACTAATGGTTGTGCCACATCTTTTAAGTGCATTCCTATTATATTTAAACCTATGTCCAGTCCTGCATCAGCCGCCAATTTTTCTACAATAACCGGTTCATTAAAAAAGCTAAAGGCTGTGGAAGCAAAAGTACCTCCGGCTTTATCAACAGGATATACTAATACTTCCTCTAAATTAAGTTTTTCACATAAATTTTTTTCAATTATTAAAGCCTTATTTAAATGTTCACAGCATTGAACAGCATATTGTACATTGAATGGTTTATTTGACCATAAACACTTACATATTGCATCTGCAATAGAAGGATCTCCAATTGTGTCAAATTTTTTTCCTTCTATTTTGCTTATACTACATGCAATTACGCACACTTCAATATTCCTAAATTTGCTACTTGGAGCAAATAGTTCATTCATTATTTTCTTGGTTTGTTGGTCTATTATTTCTAAAGACACGTAACATCACCTCTTAATAGTACATTATAGTATAATTGTCATATCCTATCAAATAAGAATAAGTTATAAGTTGTCAGTTATGTATAAATTTTTCTTGTTTGACTAAAATAAAATGTTTATGTTAGTCTAATTATAGCTAAATATTAATAAGAAGGTAGTTTTATGATGCAAAATGATGAAAGTAAACGTTCTCCAGTAATTAAAATTTGTAATATTTCTAAATCATTTGGAAATGTACAAGCTATAAAGGATGTCTGTATTAACTTATTTGAGGGAGATATTGCAGCAATAGTTGGGGACAATGGAGCAGGTAAGTCAACTCTTATTAAACTTTTGTCTGGTGTTTATAATCAGGATGAAGGT
Organism: uncultured Clostridium sp.; assembly: GCA_964554365.1. Classification (GTDB taxonomy): domain Bacteria; phylum Bacillota; class Clostridia; order Clostridiales; family Clostridiaceae; genus Clostridium_AM. Next base: position 5,574 of record CAZKOJ010000058.1, read on the forward strand.
CATTTTATAATTTTTGATGATGAAGTTCATAAGTTAACGCCTGAATTAGCAATAAGTTCTGGTATTACAACAGTCTATCAGGATCTTGGTCTTGTAGATACTCTTGATGTTTGCTCAAATATTTACCTTGGAAAAGAAATAGTTAAAAATAAGTTCTTTATAGACAGAAGCAAAATGCTTGAAGGTGCTGAAAGTCTAATTAAGAGGTTAAATATCAATATTCCTTCAATAAAGGTTGAAACTAGTGTTTTATCTGGTGGACAGCGTCAAGGGATAGCAATAGCCCGTTCAATAAATCAAGGCGGCAGGATTCTTATTTTAGACGAACCTACAGCAGCCATGGGTATTAAGGAATCCAAAATGGTGTTTAGTTTAATTAGAAGTTTAAGCGAAAAAGGGTATACCGTAATATTGATATGTCATAACTTACAGCAAGTTTTCGATATTTCAAATAGAATAATTGTATTATGTCATGGAAAAGTAATTGCAGATGTTAATACAGCGGATACAAGTGAAGATGAAATAGTAAAATATATGACTGGCTTAAGCTAATATAAAGTGAGGTTTAATAATGCCAAAAAAATATAAGTCTAATATTATTCTTTTAGTTATCTTGTTAATATTAGTTATTATTTTTTCAAATACTTCCACATATTTTCTAAAATGGTATAACTTTAAAAACATTTTAGATCAAAGTACAATAAATATTATAGTTGGGATTGGTATGACTTTTGTAATTTGCACAGCAGGAATAGATTTATCAGTGGGATCTATTGCAGCTTTTTGCGGAGTAGTAGCTGCTTTATCCATGCATGCAGGTATACCTATTTCTTTAAGCATGATAGCAGCTGTCTTAATTGGTGCTCTTGCAGGGTTTGTAAATGGTTATATTACATCTGTAATTAAGGTAAATCCATTTATAGTTACTATAGCCACAATGTCTATATGGCGTGCTTTAACTTTAATATTTACAAAATCCACTCCAATATATGGTTTTCCCAGCAGCTTTACAATATTGGGAACAGGAAGTTTTAGAGCCATTCCACTTACTGTAGTAGTTTGTATTATTGTAATAGTTTTAGGAGGAACTTTATTTAATAAAACTAAACTTGGGTATTATTCTGCAGCAATAGGAAATAATGAAGAAGCCCTAAGGAGAACAGGGATATCAATTAACTATTATAAAATCATGATTTATGTACTTAGTGGAATGACTGCAGCTATTGCAGGATTAATTATTACTTCTAAGTTAAACTGTGCTGATCCCACAGCTGGCAATATGTTGGAAATGGATGTAATTGCTACAGTTATATTAGGCGGCACAAGCATTAATGGAGGAAAAGGTACAATTATAGGAACCGTGATTGCAGGACTTTTTATGTCTGTACTTAAAAATGGACTAACAATAAATGCAATTCCACCTTATTATCAGCAGTTAGTAGTTGGACTTATTATAATATTTGCGGTTATAACATCAGATAAGTTTTTTAAGGAATAATTATAGAGGTGATTTTTTTGAAGAATATCTGTTGTGATCAAATGACACCAATAGAAAGAGGGAAAGCTTTAGAACAGGGTAGAAAGGTTGATAGACTTCCATGTACACCAATGATAACCGACCACGCTTCAAGGTTAATTGGAATACAAGTATCTGATTATCTCTTTTCTTCAAAATATATGGCAAAAGCTCATTTGAAAGCATATGAGATTTATGGACATGATAGTATTGGTTTAAGTCCGGATATTGCAGCCATGCCCGAAGCATTAGGTTGTAAGCTGAAATATTTTAAGGATGATAGGCCGCAACTTTTAAAATCAGTAATAAGAGAGTATGAGGACATAAACAAATTATTTATTATTAATCCTGCTAAACATGGACGATTACATATATATTTAGATGCACTGGATATAATAAGGGAAGAAATTGGACAAAAGGTTAGAGTAGGAACAGGAATTGGAGGACCATTTACAACAGCTGGATTATTAAGAGGAACTTCAACATTCATTAGGGATGTAAAAAAGAATCCAGAATTTGTACATAAGTTACTTAGTATTGTGACTTTAAATATTAAGGAATATATTCAATTTGCTTATATTAGGGGTTATACCTGCAGCCTAGGTGAACCGCTTGCATCAAATAGTATTATTGGTCCAAAATGCTTTAGAGAATTTGTAAAACCATATCTAATTGAAATCGTGGATTTTTATAAAAATTTATATGGCAAAGGTCCATCCCTTCATATTTGCGGGAAAACAGATTTAATATGGCAAGATATTGCAGATGCTGGTGTCCGAAGATTTAGTGTTGATAATGAAATGGATTTGGAGAAACTTAAGAATGCTGTAGGTCACAAATTATCACTTTCAGGTAATGTATCACCTGTTGATGTTTTACTGTATGGCACAAGAAAAATGGTGATTAATTCATCTCTTAATTGTTTTGAAAAAGCGTGGGATAATCCAAGAGGATTTTCTTTAAGTTCAGGTTGCACAATAGCACTTAATACTCCTCCTGAAAACATTAAAGCTATGATGGAAGCTGCAAGAATTTTTAATTCAAAATAATTTAAATTTCAGTTACTAATAGGGGGTATAGAAATATGGATAGTAAAGTATTGGGACTTGGAACAGCTGCAATGGATATAGTTTTACAATGCAATGATTTGCCCAAAAATGATGGGTTTTCATTTATCAATAATGAACAGGTACTGCCTGGAGGCAGTTGCGCTAATGTTTTGGTAGCTTTGTCAAAGCTAAGCGTTGAAACTTCACTGCTGGCTAAAATAGGAGATGACTTTTACAGTAATAATTTTATGTCGGATCTTCAAAAAAATTTAATTTGTACTGACAATATATTTATTGATAAAGGCGGTTCAATATTACATACGTATATAACAGTTGGAAATAACGGAGAACGATGCATATTTGCAAACCTAGGCAGGAGCTTATTGTCCCTTACAGAAGAAGAAGTGAGCGTAGATATGTTAGAAGGGGTATCTGTGTTTTATACGGATATGTTTCCCGGCAAACCGGCATTAAAACTTGCAAAACTTTGCAAAAGCAATAATATAAAGGTAGTTTTTGACCTTGAATGTAATTTAAGTTTTATGAATTTATGCGGTGTAACAAAATATGAAATTGAAGAAATGATATCACTCTGTGACATATTTTGTGGCTGTTCAGAAGGGATGTTTGAACTTTCAGGAGTAAACGAGTATAGGAAAGCCGCAGAAATAATTTTTGATAGATATAAGCCAAATTTAGGTACCATTGCAACTTGTGGGGACAAAGGAGCAATATGGATTGATAAGACTGGAATCATAAGTGCAGATGCTTTTAAAGTAAAATCATTAGATTCAACAGGAGCTGGAGATACTTTTATAGCAGGCATAATTTATTCATTCCTGATAGAAAAGTATAGTAAAGAGAAGGCACTGGAATTTGCATGTGCTTATGCTGCAATTAAATGCACACAATTAGGTGGAAGAGTGCAGGCAAGTTTACCAGACGTATTAAATTTTATTAAAAATAAATAATCACTTACGAGGGGGATAAAAAAATGAAATCAAAGAATTTTTTAGCTATTACTTTGGCAGCTATATTTGTCATAGGTTTGGCAGGCTGTAGTGATAAGGTTCAAACAACAACCCAAACAACGACTCAAACAACAAACAAAAATGCAGCATTCACTTCTACTGAAAAAAAATTAATGGATTCACTTGCACCACTTCCTAAGGCAAGCAAAGCCTATAAGATAGCTGCTGTTGAAATCACTTTAGCTAATCCATTTTGGGTATCTATGAAACAAGGTTATGCTGATGCAGCTAAAGAATATGGGGTTACTTGTGACGTATTTGCAGCTTCAAAGGAAGATGATGTTAATGGACAACTAGATCTTTTAAAAACTGCTATAGGCAAGGATTATGATGCAGTATCAATTTCTTCTATTACTCCGTATAATCTTATTCCTGGGGTTGCAGAGGCAACAAAAAAGAAAATGCCTGTAATAGCTGTTGGTACTTCAGTAGATGCTGCTAAAGCAAAAGAGGCAAATGCTAAAGTTAATGCATTTATAACTTCAAGCTTTGAGGATCAAGGAAAAATTGGTGCTGAATTTATTATTGGCAAGATAAAAAGTGGTAAGGTTGCAATAATAACTGGTTTATCTGGAGCAGCACAAAGTGAAGCGAGAAAAACTGGTGCACAAAAGGCATTTGAAGCAAACAAGGACATAAAATTAGTATCAGTTCAAGCAGGAGACTGGGATAGAAAAAAAGCTTATGATTTAGCTACAAATTTAATACAGGCTAATCCTGATTTAAAAGGAATTTTCTGTGCAAATGATGATATGGCACTTGGAGTAGTAGATGCACTAAAAGCAGCTAATAAAAAATCCCAGGTAACAGTCACTGGAATTGATTCAATTGATGAAGCAAAAAAATCCATTGCTAACAATGAATTGGATGCTACTGTAGCAATGTCTCCATATCTCTTTGGAAAAGGCGGCTTAATTTTAGCACTTAAAGTATTGGAAGGTCAGGAGGTTAAGAGCGATATATATTGGACACCACTTGGTCTTGTTACAAAAGAAAACGTAGCAACATACGATGGATGGAAATAACTACAAAATTAGATTCAATAGTGGATATATTATTATGCAAATTAGCAATAAAGCTTTTTGTAATTGTATTATTGAATAATAAATTTATGATTGCTTCAAACCTATTCATTTAGATAAAAAAATCCAGCTGCAATATCCACAGCTGGATTTACTTTATTTATTTTAATCTTTTTTGTTATTTACTACTTCATGACTCTTTCTCAAGGCTTCTAAGCCTGCCAAATATTCTTTTGATACCTTATCTGCGTTTGTTAGCTTTTAATTTTGTTATGACATATATTAAATGGCAATACAGTTATGTGGAAAAATGGTATAATCTCCATATAAGTTAAATCTAAAATATAGAATAAAATATTATATTTAGGAGATGGTGGAGATGAGAAACTTAACAGAAATTAAATATATTATAAATGAAAATGCGAGAAAAATAGATAGTAATAAAACATCCATAGAATTTATTAACAGAGAAGCGATTGAAAGGGTTAGAAATTTTCATAAAAGTTTTCCAGAATATAAAGTAACTCCACTTCAAAGCTTGAATGAATTGTCTAAAAAACTAGAGGTCAGTAATATATGGGTAAAGGATGAATCCTATAGATTTGGACTAAATGCCTTTAAAGTATTGGGTGGTTCTTATGCTGTTGGTAAATATCTAGCAGAAAAATTAAACATGGATATTTCAGAACTTTCCTTTGAAAAACTAAGATCTAAAGAAATAAAAGAAAAACTTGGAGATATTACCTTTGTGACAGCAACTGATGGGAATCATGGAAGAGGAATTGCTTGGGCTGCAAGACAGCTAGGACAAAAATCAGTAGTGTTTATGCCAAAAGGATCTTCAAAAATAAGATTAAATAATATAAGAAATGAGGGAGCAGAGGCATCTATAACAGATTTAAATTATGATGATGCTGTTAGATTAGCTAATAAATATGCAGAAGAACATAATGGAGTAATAATACAAGATAGTGCTTGGGAGGGTTATGAGGATATTCCAACTTGGATTATGCAAGGATATGCTACCCTGATTGATGAAGCTATAGAACAGATAAACGCTGAAGGAAATGATAGTCCTACTCATATATTTCTTCAAGCAGGGGTTGGTTCTTTTGCTGGAAGTGTACAAGGATATTTAGCAGCTGTATTTGGTAAGAATAGACCAATAACTGCTATAGTTGAGCCAAATGAAGCTGCATGTATATATAAATCTGTTAAAGAAAATGATGGAAAACCTCATGCGGTAACAGGTTATATGCCAACTATTATGGCAGGACTTGCTTGTGGAGAGCCTAGTACTGTTGCCTGGGGGATTTTAAGAGATTATACGGATATGTATATATCTTGTCCTGATTATGTAACAGCAAGAGGAATGAGAATACTTGGGAATCCATTAATGGGTGATCCTCAAGTTATATCTGGAGAATCTGGTGCAGTGGGTCTGGGAATTCTAAGCTTAATTTTAGAAGAAAATAATTTAAAAGAAATAGCTGGAAAATTAAATATAAATAAAGATTCAAAAATACTTGTTATAAGTACAGAAGGGGATACAGATCCGGTTAGTTACAGGGAAATAGTGTGGGATGGAGTGCATGCAAGCCGTATCTGATTCAAGCTATAAATAACCGCACACCTAAATACAATCGGTGTGCGGCTATTTAAATTTTTCTGAAAACTTTTAATCAAACTTTTTTATTTTCCCCACCGTATTTTATTAAAATACTCCTAATTTTTCCATTTTCGCAAAAATCCAAGGGAGTAAATCCAGAAGAATTTGTTGAGTTTATGTCAAAGCCTAGATTTATTAGAGCTCTTAAAAATTCTTCAAAATGTTCATCTAAGCAGTTGATATAATCATCATGAAGAAGTGTATTTTTATATTTATCCTTTATATTTATATCAGCTCCATATTTTACGAGAAGATTCAGAAGTTCCACAGAATAACTAAAGCTGCAGTAAAACACAGGAGTCTTACCGGAGCTATTGACTGCATTAACTTCAGCTCCTTTTTCTAATATCATAGTTATTATATCTATCTGAGGCTTTGCCCTTGCACAAAGTCTATGAAGAGGAGTTTCTAAGAGTTTGCTATGATGACTGTTAATGTCAGCACCGCTATTTATTAAAAACTCAATTGTTTTAAAATAGTTATTCTGACAATTATCAATAGCATATTGAAGTATGTTTTCAAGTTCAGGGTTGGAATTTAAATCTTTAGCTCCATTAAAATAATCCTTAATTTCATTTAAGTTGCCTTCTTCAATAGATTCATAAATTGATTTAGGTTTTGAAGAGAAAATGTTACTGAATATTCCCATATTAGTTACCTCCAGCTAATTAAATATTTTCTCGTTTTATAGCCTTTATAATGATATTTTAACATACCAAGAGTAAAATGGAAGTTAATTTTATTCTGAAAGTGATTCGCTCCTTCCTTGTGCTTTTAACCATTCTTTAGCTTTTAATTTTACCTGCTCATCTAACCCTAAGTCATGACTTGAATCACTCATAGATTCCTTTGCATATTTACGTGGAAACATTTTTTTTATAGATGGTCCACATTCAGATCCATCCTTAGGTTGTTCAAATTTAACAACATTAAATTTATCCTTATCTCTCCTTAACACAATGAGTGCTGGATTTGATCCACCACATGGCGATCCGAATTTTCCATTAGCAAATGAATATCCTTCAAATAAGGTATAAATATAAACATTTAGTAGTCCATCATTCTCTTCAATTGCATATACTTTATGTGCTTCAAAGACTTTAGCAGCGTTAGTAAGTATACTAGAATAATGATCACTGATATAATTTGATATTACTTCATTCATCTCCGGTGTAGCTGCAATTTCAATATTTTTATTATTAGTTACTTTTAAACTGTTACACCCAACGCTAAGGATAAGTATTAAAGAAAAAACTATTAAAATAAGGTTATTAAAATATTTTTTCAATTTTATCTCATCTCCTGATTCTATATATAATCAAATTATACTTTTTTATCTTTTATATAAATATAGTAACATGTAAAAAAAGTTATAGCAAAGCTACTTCAGGTTTTTAGGGAGTTTCAAGAATAGCTCATTCATATGAATTATTTTTAGTAATATTAAAAGTAGCCCTAGGTGGTAAGATAGTTGTCGTAGGAGGAAAAAGATGATATTCTAGAATAAAGATAACAATAAGGAGAGAGTAACCTATGGCAAGAGATAATAAGAATAATAAAAGATATACTAAAGAAGAAAAGGAATCCTTGGTGCAAAGAATGTTACCAGCTGAAAATATTTCTACAAGCCTACTTTCAATAAATATAAAAAGAGGTTATCGCACAAGAATTTTTAAAATCTATACGACAACTCTCTTGACAAACACCGCATTTTCGCTCATAATCTGCATGTCTAATATTTTATTACTCACTAACAATAACACCCCAAAGACCAATTAAATCTGCAGCTTGAAACATATTGATAATAGCTCCTTTCAGTTCGATAGGAGGGGTGGATACCATTGGTGCGACAAATTCATTATTGGTAAAGTCCACTGTTGACAACATCGTTTTGAAAAAGTTGTTCTTCACAAACCTGGAATCCGTTGCTTCGAACCTTTTCAATTTCGCTTCAGTCATAGATGATTCGGTAAAGTCTATATGCTCAAATAGAACGTCTGTCATTTTTGTTTTATCAAAATAAGAATACTGAAGTTTTGATTGCTCTAAAGAGATATGCTTTAAAACCGTATCGCTCATATCTACGCCGATACATTTACAGGAAGCAAACTGGCATCGTTCAAAATATGCACCTGTAAATTTGCTATTTGATAAGTCGCAAGATTGAAATATAACATCAACAAAGCTCGCATTTTCAAAACTACAATTATGAAAGGTGCAATTTTCAAAAATGCCTTTCTGGATTTCAATTTTATGAAATTCTGCACCTTCGATTAGTGCTTCACAGCTTTTTATTTCAGAGATTGGCATCTCCTCCAATAGAAAATCCTGCGCATATGAAGAGAAATCATCTATCAGTATGAGCTTTTTTGATAATTGAGGGCTGATAATATTCATATTTTCCTATTTCCTTCTAATCCAATAACTTGGCTATATTCGTTATAGTTCTCGTACATTATAGTATCAGTAAGCGGTTTTCGTTCAGTAATATGGCGGTCAGCACTCAAAAAATCTTTATCCGGATAGCCTAAGATAAGTAATGCAGTGGGTTCAATGTATTCGGGCACGTTAAATTCTTTTCTGATAATCTTAGGGTCAAACAGCCCAACCATTACACTTCCAATATTCAATTCCCTTGCTGCCAGCATCATGTGGTCACAAATAATACCAATATCTAAATCACCCGAACACTTTTCGTCAAATGGTCTTATCAAAGCATTTCTTTTATCTTGGCATACAATGAGAACACATTGAGAGCCGAAAGTTCGGTATGCTTTTTGAATTTTAAGGATATTATCTGGTTGTTGGACAACGATGATCCGCTGCGGTTGCTTATTGCAAGCGGTTGGCGCCACACGTCCGGCAGATAAAATTCGGTCAAGATCATCTTTATCTATTTGTTTATCTGTAAATCCTCGTGTAGTACATCGTTGTTTTGCTAATTCTAAAAAATCCATTTTGTAATTCCTCCTTGCGCAAAATATAAATTTTATTCAGCTAGCGGAAACTCTATTCCCAACATCTAAAAATACGCTTTTTAATCGATTATCCATTCAAGATGGTTATATATTCCATATTTTTACCTAAATTTATCGTTTGCTATGAATAAACTGACACATAGGATACTTTTCTTGTTAAACTGTCTATCGATAATGAGAACAATGCTTCACATTCGTATAATATCATAATACATCATGGCTGTCAATGTAATGCGAATAAAACTTCATATTATATTGACCTGTTGAAAGAGTAGAAGTATAATTATATTATTAAAAAACGAGGTAGAGTAGATGAGTAAGATAAGAAAACCAATACAAAAACGATCAATAGAAAAAATGGAAAAAATTTCGAAAGCTGGCTTTGATCTTTTTTGTGAAAAAGGATACCACAAAACCAATACCATAGAAATTGCTGAACGCGCTGGTGTCTCAACTGGAGCGTTATATAGCTATTTCAAAGACAAACGTGAAATATATATTGCAGCATTTGAGCAGTATCTTAATTCCTTTTCAAAACTTTTATTTGAAAAACTGGAGGGCTTACAACAGCCGTTTAACCTTTCTGATTTTATTGAAAAATGGATTTCATTCTATGTCGATTTATATGCTACGTCAAGTCATGCTTTAGTGCGATTAAGAATGATGATGTTAGACGACGAGGAAATCAACCATCATTTTTGTGATTTTGAAATTGAATACTTTTCAAAAATAGTTGAAATACTTAATCAAAATGACATTAATTCTGATAATTTGCTTGAAAAAGTATATGCTTCTTGCATATTGGTTGACGCCCTAAACCGAGAAACGTCCGCATTCCCTCATGATAGCTTAAACTTTGATATTCTGAAATGTCAAATGACAAAGACAATCTTTAATTTGTTATCTACATAAAAATTAGGCTTTCAAGGATTTTAAATAAATATTGAAGTGTGTTTTATGTTCCCTCAGACTTAGTAGGTTTGAGGGGATTTTTGCTTTAGGGATGTGTATAGTGTGTTATAATTGCAATAAAGTGGGAGCTGAGAAACAGCACGCGAAAGAGAGCAGTAAGGAGGGTATTTATGATTCAATTGCAACAGTTAATGTTCTTTGAAAAAATTGCTGAGAAAAGTAGTATGAACAAGGCTGCTGAAGAGCTTTACATTAGCCAACCTAATTTGAGTAAGGCTATCCGAAATCTGGAGAATGAATTAAAAATTAAGATATTTGAAAGGACGAATAAAGGGGTAAAGTTGACAGAAGATGGATATAAATTATACAAATATGTAAAAACAGTCCATAAACAGGTGGATATGATTCAGAGTATTGCGTTGAAAGAAATACCTAATAGCATAAGTGTGTCTGCCTATCCATGTCCTATATTATATAAAGTTTTGGGCGAATTTTACAATAGAAATAAGGATCAATATATCGAGGTGACATTAAAGGAAGAAAGAGTAGAAAATATAATTGAAAGTGTGGCAAATCTTCAATCAGATATTGGTATAATAGAGATTAATAATGTTCAAAAAAAAGAGGTTAGGCATATATTAGAGTCTAAGAATTTGGAATATCATGAGGTTGCCAATTCTACTTGGTATGCACATGTTGGGAAAAGAAGTCCTTTTTATAATCAAAAAATCATAGAGATGTCTCAGCTTGTTGATTGTACGGTTATGCGATCGCCAGATGATTATTTCTCCAACTTATCTTATTTATTTGAAGTTGATGGAATACATTTCACCCAATTTGAAAAAACAATGTTTGTCAATGACTATTTTACACGGTTAAGACTTTTAAACATGACAGATATGGTTTGTATAGAAACTGCCTGGAATAAAGAACTTGAAAAAGAGATTGGTGTGAGAGCTATACCAATTGCGAATTGCAATATACGGATAAGCATGGGATGGATTAAACGAAAAAAAGAAAATCTTTCAGAGAAAGTGTTGGATTTTATTGAAATACTAGAGCAGCTATTTCAGTAAATACAGTGGTTATAATTAATAGTAATAACTGAAATATAAATATAATACCTTATTCAAATAAATAAAAAAATGTTACTATTACCTCATCAGTAAGAATAACTTCAACAAAAAGGATAGAATGTTGAAAAACACATATTATTATAAAAATTGAAGGAGGTAATCGTAAATGGGAGTAAAATATATTCCAGAACCATTCAGAATCAAAATGGTAGAAACTATAAAAGTTCTTTCTAGAGAAGAGAGGGAAGAAGCACTTAAAAGGGCAAAATATAATATGTTTTATTTAGTAGGGGAAGAATGCTATATTGACCTTTTAACAGATAGTGGAACTAATGCGATGAGCCAAGAACAATGGGCAGGAGTAATGAGAGGTGACGAAGCTTATGCAGGCTCAAGCAGTTACTATAAACTGGTTGACGCAGGTAAAGATATTTTTGGATATGAATATATTCAACCTGTACACCAAGGCCGTGCTGCTGAAAAAGTACTTTTCCCGATTTTATTAAGTGAAGGAAAATATTCTATTTCTAATATGCATTTTGATACAACAAGAGCACATGTAGAACTATCAGGAGCTAGAGCCATTGATTGTACTGTGAAGGAAGCCTCAAATCCATCTTTAAGAGTACCTTTTAAAGGAAATATGGATACAGAGAAGTTAGAAAAACTTATTCTTCAATATGGTCCTGAAAATATTGGCGTTGTTGTTATGACAATTACTAATAATTCTGCAGGGGGACAGCCTGTTTCTTTAGCAAATGTAAGAGAGACAGCTGCTATTTGTAAAAAATATGGTATTCTTTTCAATATTGATGCGGCTCGATATGCAGAAAATGCTTTCTTTGTTAAACAACGTGAGGAAGAATGCAAGAACATGTCTATCAAAAAAATTATTAAGACAATGTTTAGTTATGCAGATACTTTTACAATGAGTGCTAAAAAAGATACAATTGTTAATATGGGTGGCTTACTTGGTGTTAAAGAAGATGCGGATTTATTCCAAAAAATTAAAGGTAGAACCATTTCTTTTGAAGGATTTATTTCCTATGGTGGTTTGTCCGGGCGTGACCTTGAAGCTTTAGCAATTGGTTTATATGAAGGGTTAGATGAGAATTATTTAAGATATAGAATCGGCCAAATGGAATACCTTGCAGGACGTTTAGATGATGCAGGTATTGCATATCAAGCACCTGTAGGTGGTCATGGTGTATTTATAGATGCAAAGGTAATGTTACCACATATTCCATATTACGAATTCCCAGGACAAGCACTGGCAATTGAGTTGTACAGAGAAGCAGGAATACGTACATGTGATATAGGTTCTTACATGCTAGGAAATGATCCTGATACAAATAAGCAATTAGAAGCTGATTTTGAATTTACAAGACTTGCTATTCCACGTCGTGTATATACTCAAGCACATATTGATATTATGGCTGATGCTTTGATTGCAATTAAAGAAAGAGCGGCATCCGTTAAAGGCTGCAAGATCACATGGGAGCCACCGATTCTTCGTCACTTCCAAGCACATTTAGAGCCAATTGAATAAATGGCAGAAATGCTGATAGTGGATTTAAAATAGGTATTCCTTTTTTTGGGACTACCTATTTATTTTTTTCGTTGAAAATATTTAATGTGTTGATTGAGAAGATAAAAGTTCTCAGTCCAACGCATTTTGTTTTTGTATAGAAGAAGGAGGTAATGGTACTTTAATACAAAACATTTTGGTAAAATATATATTTTTTTACAAATTAATGTTAAAAATTAATAATTAAATGCTATAATAAGTTGAATAAGCAGGTACACAAATTAATAAAATTTACTATTATATTTTATTAAGTATGGAATTGTTTTGGTAAAGGAGTTAATACTGTGAGAAATATTATCAAGTTTCTTTTTAATTCATTAAAAAAAATTAAAAAACCAATCATTCTGAAAGACAAAAGAAATAAATTAAATCCTGTAAATGATGAGAGGATAAAGTCTCAAGTTAAAATTAAACAAGCCCATAACAATTTTAATAATTTCTTCAATACAATTAATGACTTATTATTTGTTCTTGATACAGAAGGTAAAATCATTGATATAAACAATACAGTATATAAGAGGTTGGGATATGAAAAGGAGGAGCTTATTGGAAAATCAGTACTACTAGTGCATCCGGAAAACAGAAGAGAAGAAGCAGGAAAAACGGTTGCTAATATGTTATCTGGTAAAAAGGATTTTTGCCCAATACCTGTAATTACAAAGCATGGCATAACAATACCTGTGGAAACTCATATTGTTATAGGAGAATGGAATGGGGAACCAGCGTTGTTTGGTGTTGTTAAGGATATATCTGAACTTAAAAAGTCAGAAGAAAAGTTTTCAAAAGCTTTTCATTCCAATGCTACGTTAATGGCAATATCAACAGTTGAGGATGGTTGCTATATTGATGTGAATGACACATTTCTAAAAACATTAGGTTTTGAAAGGGATGAAGTCATAGGGAAGAAATCTTATGATTTGGATTTAATTACCGATAAAGAACAAAGAGAGAAAATAAAAAAGGAATTTGAGAAGAATGGAAAAGTTCAAAATGTTGAAGTGCTGATAAAGGGTAAAAATGGGTTAATGCATAATGGCATTTTTTCTGTAGATAGTATTGATTTTGATTTGAGCGGAAGGCTACCTTGCTGGCTTACAACTATGATAGACATTACTGAGCAAAAGGCAATTGAGAGAAAACTTTTAATGAAAGAAAGTATGTTAAAAGCTATTGCAAAAGCTACGAATGAACTTTTAGCAAATAGTGATACGGTTAGTGCAATATCAAATAGTTTAACAATTATTGGAAAAGGGGCAGGGGTAGATAGAGTATACTTTTTTAAAAATAATTATAACCAAGAAAATTTAATTTTCACTACAAGTCATAAATTTGAGTGGAATTCTAACTTTGCTGAACCTCAAATTGACAATCCAGAGCTACAAAACATTCTATTTGATGAAATTGCTGAATATATAAAACCTCTTTCTAAAGGATTGCCCTTTATTGGTATTGTTAGAAATCTTGAATATAGCAAAACTAAAAAAATACTAGAGGAACAGAAGATTTTATCCACTATTGGTTTACCTATATTCGTTGAAAATGAATTTTGGGGATTTGTTGGATTTGATCAATGTGAATATGAAAGAATATGGATTGAGGATGAGCTTGCACTTCTTATGTCTTTTGTTAACTCTATTATAGGAGCAATTAATAGAAATAATTTTGAAGATAAAATTGAGTTTTTAAGCTATCATGATCAGCTAACGGGTTTATATAACCGTAGATTTTATGAAGAAGAGTTAAAGAGACTTGATACAGAAAGAAACCTTCCTATGACCATTGTTATGGGTGATGTAAATGGGTTGAAACTTATCAATGATTCTTTTGGACATGTTATGGGTGATGAGCTTATTAAGAAAGTAGCAGAAGTGATAACTAGGGGATGCCGAGCTGATGATATTATTGCTAGACTTGGAGGGGATGAATTTGTTATTTTGCTACCTAAAACGGATGCTTTTGAAACAGAGCAAATCATCAAACGTATCAATGATATTTCATTAAAAGAAAAAGTAGGTTCCATTGATATTTCTATTTCCTTTGGTTATGAAACTAAGAATGATAAGGGAGAAAAAATTCAAGATATCTTCAAAAGTGCGGAAGATCATATGTATAAGAAAAAACTCTTTGAGAGTCAAAGCATGAGAGGAAAAATAATTGAAGCCATAATTAATACTCTTCATGAAAAAAATAAAAGGGAAGAACAGCACTCCCATAGAGTTTCAGCATTATGCAAAAATATGGGAGAAGCCCTTGGGATGCCTGAACATAAAATTAAGGAACTTAAGTCAGTTGGATTACTTCACGATATAGGGAAAACAGCTATAGATGAAAATGTACTCAACAAGTCAGGTAAACTTACAGATAATGAATGGAAAGAAATTAAGCATCATCCAGAGATAGGATATAGAATACTTAATACAGTAAATTATATGTCGGACATGGCTAAATATGTATTGTATCACCATGAAAGATGGGATGGAAAAGGATATCCAAAAGGCTTAAAAGGGGAAGAGATACCCTTTGTGTCAAGAATAATAACTATAGCGGATGCATATGATGCAATGACTAGTGATAGGAGTTATCGAAATGCATTACCTTGTGAAGTTGCAATAGCGGAATTACAAAAAAATTCAGGTGTTCAATTTGATTCTGAACTGGTAAGTGTATTTATTGAAAAAGTATTGAGATAAATCAGTGTATTGTTAACTACCACCGAGATATATCAAGTTCAGAATGGCAGAAATTAATCCAAAGAATACATTGACAATAAGATTGTTACTAATGGATAAATAGAAAGAATTTAAATAAAGATTAAAAAAATCCTTGACTTTAAAAAATAAGGGTGATAGAATGAAAACAATAAATTTTAGGAGGAATTAATTATGAAAAACTTATCAACTATAACAATACAAGTTGTCTTTAATAGCCAATTTAGATAGGGTTTGTACCTAATAAATTTACATAGGTACAAATCCCGCAATTCTTTGCATTTAAGGGTTTGTATCTATGTTGGCTATAAAATATAAGTTTTTCATTAATTATTTTATAGAAAGCCACATAGATAGTCTATGTGGCTTTTACGTTTTTTTACATATTTATTTATGTATTTATTTAAAAGCCACATGGAATACCATGTGGCTTTTTGCATACAAAAAAATATGGAGAGGGGAATTTTGATGGAAATAGTAACAGGCGTATTAGTACAAAGCTTAATTTTATCAATTATGGTGTTGGGGGTGTATATAAGTTATAAAATTTTAGATTTTCCAGATCTATCTGCAGATGGAAGTTTCGCTTTAGGAGCGGCAATAATAGCTATAACGCTAAAGAACGGAGGATCTCCTATTTTAGGTATAGTATGTGCTTTGATAGCTGGATTGATAGCAGGATTAATAACAGGAATACTTCATGTAAAGTTTAAAATATCAAATTTGCTTTCTGGAATTTTAGTAATGGGAATTTTATATTCATTAAATTTAAGAATTATGGGAAAGGCTAATATCCCTATTTTTAGTAAAGTAAATATATTTTATGACTTTAATCCTTTAATAATTACGTTTCTGTTTGTCATTATAGTTAAAGTTCTTATTGATATGTTTTTAAAAACAGGATTGGGATATACATTAAAGGGTGTTGGAGACAATCCTCAGATGATTAAATCCTTAGGAATAGAGGTAGGAAGGATTAAAATATTAGGACTTATGCTATCTAATGGACTTATAGCACTTTCTGGAAGTATGATGGCACAATATCAGGGCTTTGCGGATATTTCTATGGGGATTGGTACACTAGTTTTGGGAATAGCATCAATAATCATCGGAACATCAATAATTAAAAAGAAAACACTTATTAAGGACTCAACTCTTGTAATAATAGGTACATTGATTTATCAAGTTACCATATATTTTGCTATGAATATAGGACTTACTCCAGTTGATTTGAAGATGATAACATCCTTAGTGCTTATTATATTCTTAGCTGTTAGTGGAATTAAAAATAATCAAAAGAGAAAAGATTGGAAGTGGATTATAAATGTTAAAAATTCAAAACTTATCAAAAAGCTTTCATAATTCCTATGTAGGTGAAAATATATTGTTTTCAGACCTCAATCTAAATATTAATAAAGGTGATTTTGTAAGCATAATTGGCAGCAATGGTACAGGTAAATCAACATTACTAAATATAATTTCAGGAGTAATTCAAGAAACTTCAGGCAGTATCTCAATTCAAGATAAGGATATAACCCAAATGCCTGAACACAAAAGAACTAAAATTATAAGTAGGGTTTTTCAGAATCCAGCTTTAGGTACATGCCCTTCTATGACAGTAAGAGAAAATCTATCTTTAGCATTAAATAAAGGTAAATTGATCAATCTTAAATACTGTCTAAGATACAAGACGGACTATCTAGAAAAATTATTAGAAGATATATCTCTAGATTTAAAACAGCTGTTAGATGTGGAGGTTAAATATCTTTCAGGTGGACAAAGACAAGCACTATCATTAATAATGGCAAGCATATGTAAGCCAAAGGTATTGCTATTAGATGAACATACAGCTGCCTTAGATCCTAAAACATCTAGTGAGGTGATGAAACTTACTGAAAAAATTGTAAAAGAAAAAAACATTATTACATTGATGGTAACTCACAATTTGAAGGATGCAATACAATATGGTAACAGACTTATTATGTTACATAGGGGTGAAGTTATCTTAGATTTAGACGAAGAGCAAAAGAAAAAAATAACTGTAGAA
>CAZKOJ010000059.1:0-23142 GCA_964554365.1 uncultured Clostridium sp.
CCGCAATTTCACTTTCTGCAGAACATTCATTCAAGCAGAAAGTGAAATTGCGGCTATAAACCATGTTTATAGCCGCAATTTCACTTTCTGCTTGAATGAATGTTCTGCCTATTTTAGGCATTTTTCTTGACATATAAGCCGCAACTTCTGTTTGCGGGGTAATCGGATAACCAAAGAATGCTTTGCAATTAGCTCTAATAGCTGCTTCTCCTATGGCTTCATTACCCTTCATTAATACTTTCTCTCCCACAAAGATCCCTCCTTACTCCTTCTCAACTGTTATTACACAGTCTGGACATATTTTTGCACATGATGCACAAGAAACACAGTCTTTCATTTTGTCTGGTGTTACAGTTGCTACATTGTATCCCTTTGCATTTAGTTTATCTGCAAAACTTATTATTTTTTTAGGACATACTTCTATGCAATGTCCGCAGCCTTTACATCTTTCTTCTCTAAAAGTTACCTTTGACATAAGAAAACTCCCTCCTTAAGTTTAGTAATTTGAAAGTTCTTTTTTAGCAATATTAAATAATGTTTTGTTCCTAGATTATAAAACATTTAGAGCTTATGGCTCTTTTTATATAAATTTTATTTCTAGCATATAAATAAGTTACACTGATCTAATATTAATATTAGTTATCTCCAAGGAGGTTTCATATATATATCTATTGGTATTATTTCTCCTTGAACTTTTCCCTTTATACTTTCTTCCAAATCTCTTCTACATACTGTATATTTATATGGAAGATTAAGTTTTTTAGATAACTCTCTCATTTCTTTATCTCCTCTTAATATGTCATCTTCTGTAGTTTCATAAGACATATTAGTGTTTGATATTAAATGCGTAACCTTAAGTCTTGACACTCTTTCAATAGAACGTATATAATCTTCTGTATCTAAATTATTAGCCGTAAGCGGTCTATTGTTGTTTACAACAAAATACATATCATAATCTTCTTGTTTGAAATATTTGTTATATTGACCAAGAACTATAGCCCCCTGGTCGTCTCCACCTATATCCATTACAACCTCATAGCTTTTATCGTTAAATACTGCAAATACTTCTGCAGGAACTACCGCTAATTCTGCATTAGAAAGGTATGGATCTGATGATATTAATCTTACACCATTTTCTTCAAGATGCTTTTTTATTTCTCTTGAACAAAAATAAGGATTTACTATGTCCAAATCAGCAATGGCTACTTTTTTTCCTTTTTTTGCAAGGTTTATTGCAAAATTTATGGATGTCTCTGTTTTTCCACTCCCAAAATGACCTGTAAAAATTCTAATTCTACTCACTATATCACCTCGCGTTTTAAGACATAATAAAATTCGGCTTCTGTAATCGTCTTCACCGAAGATATAAAGTATTTTATTCTTGGTGAATCAACATTAAATTTCATAAATAAATAAAAATATGAAATTTTTACATTAAAAATGTTTTGCTTATGACATGGTTTTATCCACGTCTATATTATATCACAAAACATTTAAACTTTCTAACATATTTTTAGTTGATTATTTAATGACATCATTTAATTTATTAATTAAACTTAATGAATTCTTACATTTATACAATTTAACATACTATGCTTTTTATATTGTGTCGTATTATGTGATATAAAAGAGTGCAGATATTTATAATGTTAAATTCTGCACTCTTATATTCATGTCTATTTATATTCTTTAGGTTTTTCTTCTCCACTTAATACTCTAAGTCCACCTTGTGCTAGAGCTAAAAGTTCATCTTCTCCTGGATATATTACAACTGGTGCAACAAATCCTACCATATCTTTTATTCCAGCTGTTACAGCTTTACTATAAGCTATTCCTCCAGTTAAAAGTATAGCATCCACTTTCCCAGATAAAACTGCCGCACATTTACCTATTTCTTTAGCTACTTGGAATACAAAAGCATCAAATATTAATTTTGATTTTGGATCTCCTGATGCTGCTTTTTCTCCTACCGCTTTGAAATCGTTAGTATCCAAATATGCTACAATACCACCTTTTCCACTTATTTTCTTTTTCATTTCTTCAAAAGTATAGTTACCACTGTAGCAAAGTTTTATTAGATCTCCAATTGGAAGTCCACCAGCTCTTTCTGGTGAAAATGGACCTTCTCCATCTAGTGCATTATTTACATCAACAACTTTTCCATGTTTATGAGCACCAACTGATACTCCACCACCCATGTGTGTAACTATTAAATTTAATTCTTCATAATTTTTATTGTTTTCTTTTGAGTATCTTTTTGCAACAGCCTTTTGGTTTAGAGCATGGAATTTACTCTTTCTTTCTATTTCAGGAATACCAGATATTCTAGCTACTTCTTCCATTTCATCTACAACAACAGGGTCTACTATAAATGCTGGTATGTTAAGAGAGTTTCCTATTTCATTAGCTATTATACCACCTAAATTTGAAGCATGTTGTCCTTGTACTCCAACTTTTAAATCTTCAAGCATAGCTTCATTAACTTTATAAGTACCGCTTTCAATGGATTTTAATAATCCACCTCTTCCTACTACACCATCTAATGTATTAATATCAAAGTTTTTTTCTTTTAAAACCTTTAGTATAACTTCTTTTCTAAATTGAAACTGATCATAAATTGTAGCAAATTTTCCAATCTCTTCTGAAGAATGTCTTAAAGTTTCTTCTAAAATCTGTTTTTCACCTTCATATACACCTATTTTAGTAGATGTTGATCCTGGGTTCATTATTAATAATTTGTATGACATTTTTTACCCTCCCGCAAATTCAAATAAATATTTTAATTTATATGTATTATATTATTTAGTTTTACTTAACTTGCTTGCAACTAAAGCTGCTAACGCTATTGCATTCATCTTTGTTTCATGACTATCATTTCTTGAAGTTAACACTACTGGTGCTGATGTTCCAACTAATAAAGCTCCACTTTTACATTCTGTTGTATAAGTCAAAGTTTTATACATTATGTTTCCTGCTTCTATATTTGGCATTAATAATACATCTGCTTTTCCAGCTACAGGGCCTGTTATTCCCTTATGATTTGCAGCTTCTACTGATAACGCATTATCTAATGCTAATGGTCCATCAATTATACAACCTTTTATTTGTCCTCTATCATTCATTTTTGAAAGTATTGATGCATCTACAGTTGCTTGCATACTAGCATTTACAACTTCTACAGCACATATTGGTGCTACTCTTGGTGTTTCTATTCCTACCGCTTGTGCAACAGTTACTGCATTTTTAACGATGTCTATCTTCTCTTTAAGTTCTGGATACATATTGAAAGCTGCATCTGTTAAAAATATTAATCTATCAAGATTAGGTATTTCAAAAACACCTACATGAGACATTAATTTTCCTGTTCTTAGTCCAACTTCTTTGTTTAATACTGCTCTTAAGAAGTTTGCTGTATCAATAAGACCCTTCATCAACATATCAGCTTTACCTGATGAAACTAATTCTACAGCCTTTAATGCAGCTTTAACAACATTTTCTTCATGGACAACTTCAAATTTTGTTAAATCCATTCCTATTTCTTTAGCTACAGCTTCTATTTTAACCTTGTCCCCAACTAATATGGCATCTGCTATTCCTTGTTCTCTAGCATCTCTTATAGCTTCAAGTACAGGCTTATCCTGTGCCACAGCTACAGCTACTTTTTTAGTTTGCTGGCTCTTTGCTTTTTCTAAAACTTCTTGTAAACTTTTAATCATTAATATGCACCTCTTCTTCATAAATTTTAGGCAATTCTTCGCCTTTTAATACTCTTAATGTACCTTGCATTAAAGCTAACATTTCATCTTCTCCTGGTACTATTTTCACAGGAGCAATAAAATTTATCATTTGTTCTATAGATTCTGTAAGTTTTTTATTGTAAGCTAATCCACCTGTCAATATTATTGCATCTATTTTTCCTTTTAATACTACAGACATAGCACCTATTTCTTTAGCTATTTGATATGCCATAGTTTTTAAAATAAATTTTGCCTGTTCATCGCCTTCATCTATTCTTCTGTTTACTTCTCTTCCATCATTAGTCCCTAAATATGATGTAAGGCCACCATCACCTAATATCTTTTTCTTCAACTCATCATAATTGTATGTGCCACTATAAGCTAATGCTATCATGTCTCCAGCAGGAAGCCCTCCAGATCTATCTGGTGAAAACGGTCCTTCTTCATTAGCATTGTTAACATCAAGTATTCTGCCATCTTTAATAGGGGATATAGAAATGCCTCCTCCTATATGAGCCACAACAAAGGAACTATTTTTAAAATCTTTATTCATGTCATTACATATTCTTCTTGTAACCGCTTTTATATTTAATGCATGTACAAGAGAACGTCTTCGAATTTCAGGCAGTCCCGATATTCTAGCTTCATCAATCATTTCATCTACTGCCACGGGATCTACTATAAATGCTGGTATATCAATTTTTTTTGCTATGTTATATGCAATAATTCCTCCAAGATTTGAAGCATGTTGACCTTGATATCCTATTTTTAAATCTTCAAGCATTTTTTCTGTAACCTTATAAGTTCCACCTGGCATAGGTCTTAAAAGCCCACCTCTACCAACTATAGCTAATAAGTTATCAACACTGAAACCTTGTTTTTCTAACCATTTCATTATAACTTCTGTACGCATTTCCTTCTGGTCATAGATGTTTTTATACTTTTTTATTTCTTCTACACTATGAGACAAGTTTTCAGTAACAATACATGTTTCCTCTTTAAACAAGGCTATTTTAGTAGAAGTTGATCCTGGATTAATTACAAGTATAAGATTATCATTGTCCATATACATACCTCCATGAAATCGTTTTTTTACTTCTATTTATATTTTAACAGATACATTTGCAAAATACTGTTTTTCAGAATATTTAATATAATGGATAATATTCCTTCATTATATTTTCTGCAGTTTTTATACCATCTACTGCGGCAGACATTATACCTCCTGCAAAACCAGCTCCTTCTCCACAAGGATATAATCCTTTTACTGATATACTTTCAAGTTTTTCATTCCTTGTTATTCTTACAGGTGCTGAAGTTCTTGTTTCAATCCCAGTTAAAACTGCATCATTATTTGCAAAGCCTTTAATTTTTCTTTCAAAATCCGTAAGACCATCCTTTAAGGCTTCTGTAACATAAGTTGGAAGGCATTTTCTTAAATCTGTAAACTCATAACCAGGTTTATAAGTAGGCTTTATATTTCCTAATTTAGTTGAAACTTTATCCTTTAAAAAGTCTCCAACTAATTGTAGAGGCGCATTATATCCTCCACCACCTAAAGCATATGCTAATCCTTCATAATGTCTTTGAAATTCCATACCTTTTAGCGGTGTATTACCTTGAAAGTCAGGTTCTCCTACGGAAACTACTATTGCTGAATTAGCATTTTCTTTATCTCTTTTAAAACAACTCATCCCGTTAGTTACTAGTCTATTTTCTTCTGATGAAGCAGCTACTACTTCTCCTCCAGGGCACATGCAAAAACTATAAACTCCTCTTCCTGTAGATTTAGAAGTATGCGTAAGTCTATAATCTGCAGCTTTAAGTTTTGGATGATTTGCATACTTTCCATACTGATTTACATTTATCATATGTTGTGAATGTTCTACTCTCACCCCTATAGCAAAAGCCTTAGGCTCCATAAATATACCTTTTGCATAAATCATTTCATAAGTATCTCTTGAACTATGTCCTATTGCTAATATTAAATTTTCACAGGGGATTTCATCTCCATTCACTACTATTGCTCTTAAAACCCCGTCTTTTATTAAAATATCTTCTAACTTGCTATTAAATCTTACTTCTCCACCTAATGATATTATTTTTTCTCTTATATTTTTTACCACTAGCTTTAACATATCTGTTCCTATATGAGGTTTTCCACTATATAAAATTTCTTCTGGTGCTCCAGCCTTTACAAATTCTTTTAAAGCAAAATCGCATCTAGAATCTTTAATTCTAGTTGTAAGCTTGCCATCTGAAAAAGTCCCTGCTCCACCTTCACCAAATTGAACATTAGATTCTAAATTTAACTTTCCTGTACTCCAAAATTCATTTATACTATTGGTTCTATCTTCAACCTTTTCGCCTCTTTCTACTATTATAGGCCTATAACCTTTTTCAGCCATTAAAAGACCTGCAAACATACCTGCAGGTCCCATGCCAACTATAACTGGTCTATGGTTCATTTTTTTATCTCCAAAACTAAAAGCTTCCTCATGCTCCTCTTGTTCTAGCTTTACATCTTTATCATTAGCATTATCTACTACTTTTAATTCTTTATCACACTTTATTTCCACTACATAATTAAACCTTATATTTTCTTTTCTTCTAGCGTCTATAGACTCTTTTAATACTTTAAACTCATTTATATCTTTATACATTATTTTTAGTTTTTTACACACTTTATCCTTTAAAATTTCTATATCTTCATCTATATTTATTACTAAATTATTGATTTTAATTGACATTTTTGCCCTCCAAAACTTTCTTCTTTAAGTTAACTTTAACTTGAGACACACTTTGAGAAACCTTTGTTACTCCTTCAGGTAGTTTTAAATTTATAGCTACTGAACTTTCACCTTCTTGTAATGAATTTAAATCTATAAAACACTGTATATCCTCTAGTTTTAAGTTATTTATAATATTCTCTGTACCAGATACAGTTATAGTGATTTTATCTATATCTAAGCTTACGTTGTAATTGCTATTAACATTTTTAGTTTGTATGCTTAAATTTAGCTCTTTTTGAATGCCTTTATCTAAATTAACCTTTAATTTTATAGTACCAGAACTGTTTACAAGAGTAACTCCTTTTGGTATTACTACTTTAGCCTCTACTATATCTTTCCCAACTAATTTATTTAAATCTAAATATTCAGTGTCTAAACTACTTATATTTGATATAGCACTTTCTTCTCCAGCTATATCTATTTTATCTTGAACTGGTTGTAATGATTTTATATTGGTTTTATCATCGGGAAGTGCTCCTGTTTTAACATTTATAGGCACAGTCTTAATCTTTTTTACAGGAACAGTTATTTGTAGTGAGTCTGGGTTAACTATTACATTTTTTACTAACACTCCTGATGAATCTTGTGGTTGAAGTATTACCTTTAAACTTGTATCTTTTGATGCACCCTTAATATCACAACTTGCTATTATCTGATTTACTTTTTCCACAGCTTCACTCGGCCCACTTATCCCTATTTCTTTTACTTTTAAATTTGGCTGAAAAGCATAAAATCCTTCTTTTACTTTGCCTTGAAATATTACTTTAATAGGAACAGTTTTTTCCTTCAAGTCATCTAAAATGATTTTAATCCATAAATTTTCACTATTTGTTACCCTAACAGTGCTCGGGCTTTTTTTAATTTCAACTGGTATTTTATTTTCACCTTTTTTAAAAACATAAGCATTTAAATCAGATACTAATTTAAATTCCTCTGGTTTTACAGAATATATGTCAGGAGCATTTCCTCTTATGGTTAACTCTATACTTAAATGTTCTTCTTCTATAGGAGTTAATTTAGACTGTGTAATTACGTCCTTGTTTACCACCTGTACGGGTACGACAATCTTACGCTCTCTTATAGGATTTTCTACATTAAAAATATATAGCCATAAAATAAAAGAGGCTATTACACAACATATTTTTATAACTATTAGTTGTTTTTTACCTTTTTCCTCCATCTTATCACCTGCTCCCTAAATGTTAATTTTTGATTTTGCCTTTTTTTAATTATTCTTATAAGAATATCTTTAAGCTTTTCTTTATTATAACTTCTTGTTAAATTGCCGTTTACCGCAAGTGAAATAGTACCTGTTTCTTCTGAAACAACTATAATTAAAGCATCTGAGTTTTCAGATATTCCTATAGCCGCCCTATGCCTTGTACCCAGTTTTTTATTTATGCTTTGATTATTAGTTAGAGGCAAAAAACATCCTGCAGACACTACTCTATTATTTCTTATTATAGTTGCACCATCATGTAATGGCGTATTAACTACAAAAATATTTTCTAAAAGTGCTGAAGAAACTACAGCATCTATCTTTGTTCCCGTATTTACTATGTCCCCTAATCCTGTAAGTTGTTCTATTATTATCAGAGCTCCTGTCTTGCTACTAGATAAACTCTCCACACAATTAACAATTTCTGTTATGACTTTCTCCATAATTTCTTCATTTTCTAGAAAATGCTTGTCATTGAAAGCTGTTCTTCCTAAGTGCTCAAGCGCACGACGAATTTCTGGCTGAAATATGATTATGAAAGAAAGTACACCTATAGTAATTGTTTTAGATAAAATCCAACTTAACATAGTTAAATTCAAAAGATTACTAATAGGTATTAGTAAAACTATAAATATAATTCCTTTTAAAAGTTGTTCAGCTCTTGTTTCTTTTATTAATGTGTAAATTTTATAAAAAATATAGGAGACTACTAATATATCCATTCCTGATGATATACTAATATTTTTGATAGAATTAACTATCATATCTAATATTTCCAACCCTTTCACCGCCCTAACAAAAATCTCTATCTATAATTATACACTATTTAATATTGTTTATATCAAAACATGAATTGAATTTATAAAATATTAATTTTTTATTTTTTGTATTTTTTTTTTATGATTGGATATAATATCATTAGCCTAAGTTTTTTATTAAACGCGGGGAAACCACAAAGGATGTTTTGGGGTGAATCGTATTTTACGTAGGTTATGCCTTTACCGAACCCGTCAGCTAACCCCGTAGGTAATAAGGAGAGGATTTTATTGAAAAAATTTATTTTTTGTATAATACTTTTAGTAACATTACTAATATCTACATTTTCAAGTGTGAAAGCTAGTGACTCTAATAATGTAGATTCTGTATTATTCAATGAAGAAGAGCAAATTGTTCAAGTTTTTAATTATTCTGGTAAAAAAATATATGTAACTCAAAGTGATATACATTTAATGGCTCAAATAGTTTATGCAGAAAGTAATTGTGAACCATTTGAAGGAAAAGTTGCTGTTGCCTCTGTAATTTTAAACCGATTAAAATATCCTGAATTCCCTAAAACTGTAGAAGATGTAATAAAACAAAAAGGAGCCTTTTCCTGTGTAAGAAATGGTTCCATACAAGTTGCACCAGATGAAAATAGCTATAAAGCAGTATTTCAAGCCCTGAAGGGGGAAGACCCCACAGAACAAGCAGTATTTTTTTACAATCCTAGAATAGCAACTTGTCAGTGGATGAAAAATATAAATAAAAAGAATGTTAAAACTATAGGTAATCACGTATTCTTTGTAGTAAATTAGACATATTCTCATTTAGCTAATAATTCTAGCTAAGCACATATACTAAAAGATCCCCATACATTTTAACTTATAGGGGATCTTTTATTTTATTTTAGGCATACAAAAGAAAATAATAAGTCAAAGATGCGACGGATATTTTGTGTCAGACAAGGAAGCAGGTTCCGCTGATAGTTGTGCTATCAAAGGGTTCTGCTGATGCAGTATGTCGCAAAATAGACTAGCATATTGGCTAATTATTTTTTTGAATATGACTTAGCAAATCTAAATATGATACAGCATTTAATGCTGCTATTTGTCCCTGTCCTGCAGCTTTTATATATTGGTAAGGCTTCCCTACACAATCACCAGCAGCAAAACACCCAGCAATATTAGTTTTCATATCTATATCTACTTTAATGTGACCATTTTTCATTTCTATCCCAGGCACAAGTTGATTTGGAGCTACACTATCCTTGAGAACAAAAACTCCATCCGTAGTTATTTGTTTATTTTTTAATACTAGATTTTTAACTCTTTCTCCCCCTTGAATTTCAACGGGTCTATCCTTTACTACTTCTATATTTTCTTTTAAGTTATATAGGCCCTCATACATAGGTATATAATAAAGTTTGCTTGACAATTCTGATACATAGTTGGCTTCTTCTTCAGATTCCTTATTATAACCTATAATTGTAACTACTTTGTCTCTATATAAAGGTGCATCACAGGTAGCACAGTACCCTACGCCTTTTCCTAAAAACTCTTCTTCTCCTTTTAATGGTTTTGTATATTCCATACCTGTAGCTATAATAACAGCTTTAGCTTCATACATTTTTTCATTAACCATTAAAGCAAAATGTGTTCCCATTGCATATATAGCATTTATTTTTTCTGATATTATATCTATATTCATAAAATTAATGTGCTTCTCGAATTGATCTTTTAATTCTTTTCCTGTAACATCATAAAATCCTAAATAATTATTTATCTTTGGTGCTTTAATTAATTTATTGCTTAAATCTTTATTCCCGAATAAAATAACGTTTTTATTTCGTATTTTTGCATTTATAGCAGCTGATAACCCGGCAGGTCCAGTTCCTACTATAGCTATATCATACTTAGTTTCCATAATACTATCTCCTTTTATATACAAAATGACAAATTAACTTTTGTTAATTTGTCATTTTCTTTAGTTTTACCTAAACATTAAATGTGTTTTTCTATAATATCTTTTATTGCTTCTTTTGGTCTAAAACCAACTAAGGTATCTACTACTTTTCCATCTTTAAATACCATAACAGTAGGTATACTTGCAATCTTGTATTGAGTTGATATTACAGGATTTTCATCCACGTTTAACTTAAAAAATTCAGCCTTATCAATAAGTTCTTCTGATATTTCATCTATTACGGGTCCTAACATTTTACATGGTCCACACCAAGAAGCCCAAAAATCCACAACTACAGGTGTTGACGAAGCTTCAACAGTCTGAGAAAAATTCATGTCTTTTATTTCTTGTACCATAATTAACTACCTCCATTTATACCCTCTCGGGGTATGTTTTATATTTTAATTTTATATTAATTTATGTGTTTAGTCAATGGCTTTTAATAATAATTATTAACTACTTGAAATTATTTTACTTCATATTGTTATTCTTGCTTACTTATTAATTTTTGCATTATAGAGTTATTATATATAGAATTAGGATATTTACTTATTAATTTTTCGGCATAATTTGATGCCTTAGGTTTATCATTATCCTTATATATCATAGCTAAATCATAAAGTATAGTTTCTTCATAATCACCCTCAGCAAAATTTTTGTCATATTGGTCATAGTATTTAGCCGCATTTTCCATATCACCTGATAAATAAAATGCACTACCTAACATGTAAACTATATCAGCATATAAATAATGTTGCTCTCCTATTTTATAGGCTTTTGAAAGATTTTCCTTCGCACTTGAAAACTCTTTACTGTTTATATAAGCATATCCCTGGCTATAAAAATATTCTACCCCTTCATTTTTTAATAATTCATTTACATTTTCTATAATCGACTTATCATTGACGGATAGGTTTTTATCCTTCCAACTAGTATATTCATCATAAATAGCCTGAAAGTTTTTACTCTGGATATCACTTTTTACTTTATCCGCTGGAAAAACTTCTTCTACAACTTTTTTAGGGGTTTCTTTAACCTGCTTAGGTTGAACATTATTTTTCTTAGTGTTAGTTTCCTTTGATACATTATTATTTGCAACTTTAGACTTTTGATTAATTTTAGCTGTAGTATTTTTAATACCTTTAAAAATACTAGGTGCTGCAAATACTATTACAGTAATCAATAATATACCTACTAATACATAACTTGTTTTTTTTATATCTATTTTATTTTTTATTACTCCGTATTTCATTAATGTTTTTTTGTTTTCTTTAGCAATTATATTATTTTTATCTAATTTTATTACATTTTCTATACTATTAATAGCTTTATCATATTGACCCTTTTTTATATAACATATAGTCTTGTAATTATTAACATTTATATAATTATAATCACTTTCTGAACATTTCTCAAGAAGCTTTAATGCTTCATTTATATCTAATTCTTTTATAAGTAGCACTGCTTCCTTATAAATTTCTACCCTGTCATTGTCCTTCTTTGTATCAATAAAATACCTTTCTGCAACTCCATCTTTGTTTATCTGATAGTTCATTTTCCAAAGCTTTTGAGCATCATCAATATTTCCCTTTAAATAATAAAGAAGTCCTTTTAGGTTTATGGAGGCTGCATTCTTAATATCCATTGATATGCTTTCTTCACATAAATCTATTGCTTTATCTATATATCCATTATTATATTTATCTAATGCTTTAATATATATTTTTTTAGATTTGTCCATATATTTGCGTCCCCTTAGAACTATTTGCTTTCGTTAATTGTATAAATAAGTTTTCCTTGAGAGTTCTTAACTTCCATATTTTTATTTAAACTTGAATCAAAGGAATAAATCGTCCAATTCTCTATATGAGATTCATTATAATTACCATCATCATATACAGTAAGTTTTAAATTTATGTTGTTTCCAGATTTTTTTGCTGACATTATCTGTTGTTTTTTATCTGGTGTTTCTATAATTGTTGAAGTATTTCCTGTAGTTATATTAAGCATATACAAATTTCCACCTTTAGAAACAGTCCCCTGAGACGAACCTACTACTACAAGTAAATTTTCATTATCTACCCACTCTATATTTCTAGGTGAAATTTTTTTGTTGTCCAAAATTTCAAAACTAGATATATTTCCACTATTATCTTTTAATAATATTTTTCCAACGCCTTCCTCTGATCCTGTTGTTCCTTTTCCTTCAATGCATGCATTATAGTCTCCATTGTTAGAAGTTCTCCATGCCGTATTGAACTCTGGATTTGAATTTTTATCTAATTGTTGTTTTGAAAATTTAGGGGCATTTGGGCTTTGTTTATTTATCTTTTTAGACTCTGGCTTTACTTCTGGCTTTTTAGTACTTTCCTCAGGTTTATTTGTTTCTTGGTTTTTTTGTTGTGTAGAAGTTTCATTACTTGGTTGTTCAGTTTTATTTTCATTTTTTCCGCATCCCGCCAAATTCAACGTTAAAACCATTGATATTAAGCAAAGAACCTTAATCATTTTTTTATTTTTTAAGTTTTTCATTTTGAATTCCTCCTTAAATGTTATACAAACCTTTGCATAAAATTTTTGTTAAAATTAATATTTAATATATACATTATATTATATACTAAAGTATTAGATTAAGGCTAACATTTTAAATACAAAAGAAGCCTTTTGAATATTTATCCAAGTAAGGCTTCTTTGACAATTAAACAATTAGTTTTGCATTATTAATTGCTTTGCTTTTAGCATTGAAGATGCACTCATAGAAAATTCGTCTAGCCCATATTTTACTAAAGTAGCAATAGCTTTCTCATCTCCAGCCATCTCTCCACACATACCACACCATTTTCCTTCTTTATGAGCAGCTTCTATAGTCATTTTTATAAGCTTTAATACTGCTGGATGCATTGGATTGTATAGGTATGATATTTTTTCATTCATTCTGTCTGCAGCTAAAGTATATTGAATTAAATCATTAGTTCCTATACTGAAGAAATCTACATGTTTAGCAAGTTCATCTGCGTTAACTGCTGCTGCAGGTATTTCTACCATTATTCCTGTTTGTAATTCTTCATTAAACTCTTTTCCTTCTTTTCTTAGTTCTTCCATACACTCTGATAGAATTTCCTTAGCTTGTAAAAACTCTTCTAATGATGATATCATAGGAAACATTATCTTTAAATTACCGAAAGCTGAAGCTCTAAGCAATGCTCTTAACTGAATTTTAAATATATCAGTTCTATCAAGACAAAGTCTTATAGCTCTATACCCTAAAAATGGATTCATCTCCTCAGGTAACGGTAGATATGGAAGCTTTTTATCTCCACCTATATCTAATGTTCTTATAACTACTGGTCTTTTTTCCATCTTTTCTACTGCATATTTGTATGATTCAAACTGTTCTTCTTCACTTGGCATATTATCTCTATCCATATATAAAAACTCTGTTCTGAAAAGACCTATTCCATCACCACCATTTTCTAGTACTTGATGAACGTCTTCAGACTTTCCTATATTTCCTGCTACTTCTATACGTTTTCCTGATTTTGTAACTGTTTTCACGTTAATAAGTTTCTTAAGTTCTTCTTTTTCTTTTTCATAAGTTTTTTTCTTAATTTCATATTCTTTTATGGTATTTTTATCTGGGTTTATTATAGCAATACCTTCAATACCATCTACAATTATTATATCTCCATCCTTAACTGAAGTTGTTATATCATTTAGTCCCACAACTGCTGGTATTTCTAAGGTTCTTGCCATTATAGCACTATGAGAAGTTCTTCCTCCTATATTAGTTAAAAAAGCTATGACTTTGCTCTTATCAAGCTGTGCAGTATCTGATGGTGTTAAGTCATGGGCAACAACTACTGTATTACTTTCCATTCCCTCTGAGTCACCTGATATAGTTCCTGTAAGATTCGCAAGAACTCGCTTTCCAACATCTTTTACATCAGCTCCTCTTTCTCTCATATATTCATCTTCCATTGCTGAAAATATTCCCATATACATATTTATAACATCATCAAGAGCTTTTTCAGCATTAACCTTGCTGCCCTCTATTCCCATTTCAACAGCACCAGCAAACTCTGGATCATCTAATAACATCATATGACTTTCAAATACGGCTGCCTTATCAGCACCCATTTCTTTTTCTGCTTTTTCTTTAATTTTCATTAACTGCTCTTTTGAAACTTCTAGCGCCTGTTTAAACCTTTTCTTTTCTGATTCTATATCCTCTATATTTTTTTCTTCAATCTTAATCTCATTATGTTGTTTTATTAAAACCTTACCTATTGCGTATCCTTTTGAAGCTGCTATACCTTTTTCCATTATTAAATTATCCTCCTCAATAAAAGTAACTGTATTTTAAAATTTAACTTGTAAATTTCTAATTTTATAAATATATTTAGCAATTTATGTGCCAATTTTAATATATTTAAAATTTATTTGTAATTTATTTGTAATTTTTTTATAATATTCATTGAAACGCTTTATTTTATGTATAAAAATATAGTTTTATTTATATTATTTAAATTTTATAGTAGAGCTTATAAATATTTGATTTAAAATATTTGATAAAAATTATCAACATAAATTATCCAATTATACCATGCCACCTTGAATATTACTTCTAATCACTAGACTTATAGAGATTTTTCAGTTAACATTATAGTTGATAATTTTTATCAACGCTTATGTATATATGATATTTTTTATCAAAACGAGGTGAATTATGTATAAAAATAGTATAACCGTTCCTATCCGAAATGGAATACACACAAGAATTGCTGCAATGATAGTTCATAAAGCTACTGAGCTGAAAAATAAATATAAAATAAATCTATATATAAAAAATTTTTCCACTAAAGAGCCCTTAGCTATAAGTATGCTAGCTTTGCTATCATTAAAAATAAGAGAAAATGAAATAATCGAGGTTTCATGTAAAGAAAGTTCTATAAATGGTCAAAATGCAGTATTAGAGCTTTGCAATTTTATAAACACAGGTATCTCAACTAATACTAATCCAATTTTGTCTAAAATAGACGATATAATTGAAGAAAATACTATTGCTTATGAACAAATAGTCAAAAATATTCCTGTAGGAATATTAGTTATTGATGTTAATGGATATATTACAGCTATGAATGATTATGCCCTTAAAATAGTTGATAAAAAATTAGATTCTGTAATAGGAGGTTATATAAAAAATATTATACCAACTTCTGATTTACCCAATATAGTGATTTCAAAAGAACGTAAGGTTGGAGAAACCCAGTATATAAATAATCATCTTGTTATAGCTAATAGGTCTCCTATATTTTCAAACAATAAAGTTATTGGCGCCTTAGGAGTGTTTCAAGATATATCTGAGCTCATCGGTATTAAAGAGCTAAATGAAAAATTCAAGAAAATATTAGAAGCATCTCATGATTTAATTTGTTTTGTAGATGACAGGAAAATTATAAGTTATGTAAATCCTTCTTATGAAAAACATTTTGGTATTAAAAGTTCAGACATTGTAGGCAAGGACTTACTACAAATTTCTCCTAAGGGCTTAAGACTTAAAGTATTTAATACAAGAAAACCTATAGAGAATATGATTTATCTTAAAGATAACATAGAAATAATATCTACAGTAGAACCTATTTTTATAGATGGAACGTTTAAGGGTGTTATTTCTATATCAAAAACTGTAACTGAACTTAAGGATCTAGCTAAAAAGCTAGAAAAATTTGAAGAAGAATTAAACTATTATAAAGATGAATTAAATAGGCATAATATACTTAATAGTTCCTTTGATTCCATAATAGGGTGTAGTAGTTCCCTTAAAGATTCTCTCTTTATAGCACAAAAAGCTTCTAAATCTCCATCTACCGTACTTATTCGTGGTGAAAGCGGTACTGGAAAGGAACTTATTGCTAAAGCTATTCATAATAATAGCAATAGAAAAGAGATGCCTTTTGTTAGAATTAACTGTGCTGCTATACCTGAAAATTTATTAGAGAGTGAGTTATTTGGGTATGAAAAAGGTGCTTTTACTGGGGCTGTTAAAAGTAAGCCTGGTAAATTTAATATAGCAGATGGCGGAACTATATTTCTAGATGAAATAGGGGATATGCCAATTTCTATGCAGGTTAAACTCTTAAGAGTTCTTCAAGAGAGAGAGTTTGAAAGTGTAGGTAGTCTAACTACTCAAACTGTAGATATACGAATAATCGCTGCTACCAATAGGAATCTAGAGGATATGATAAAAGAATCTAAATTTCGAGAAGATTTATATTACAGACTAAATGTTATAAGTATTATTCTTCCTCCTTTAAAAAATAGAAAGGAAGATATAAATATTTTAGTGGAACATTTTATTCATAAAATAAATATTAAATTAGGTAAGAATATTACAGGTATAAATCAAAAATCTCTTATGAATCTTCAAAAATATCATTGGCCAGGAAACATAAGAGAATTAGAAAATGTTATAGAGAGAGCTATAAATTTGTGTGAAACTAAGGTAATAACAGAATTTGATTTACCTTTCTATATAAAAAATGAGGAATTAGAAATGGATTCTTTAATAAATCTTAAAAATGGGGAACTAGAACCCTTAGAAAATTACGAAAAAGAAATCATAACATTGGCAATGCAGAAATATAAAAGTTTTAATAAAGCCGGAAAAGCTTTAGGGATTACTCATAGAACAGTATCTTTGAAATGCAAAAAATATGGGATAGATAATCTTTAAATCTATCCACAGTTTTTCTTCTAAATAATCCCCAATGTTTAAAACTTTTGGGGATTATTTTATTAGCTCCTCAAATTCCTTTGAATCTCTTACTGGGTTGAAATCTTCTTCTTCAGCTGCTATTTTCTTTATATCTGATGACATATCTATTGCTATCTTTAAATATTTAACTGTGTTTTCTATATCTCCACGTCTTCCATATATACTGGCTTTGCCATAATAACTCCATATGTAATTTTCCACTTGTAAATTTTTATCATACCAATTTAAAGATTCATCATAATCTCCATGTAATTCATATGCTAGTGCCTTATTAAATCTAGCATATCCAAAATCAGACTTTAATTGAAGCGCCTTATCTATATTTTTCATACCTTCATCAAAGTTATTTTTATAGCACAATGCAATTCCTTTAATATTGTATGCCTTATAGAAATTTGTGTCTTCTTCTATAACAATATTTGCTAATGTTATTGTATCATCGTATCTTTTTTCGCCAAAAGCTTTGAAGCTTTCATCATATTTTTGCTCTAATTTTTTTATTTTTTCTTCCTCAGCTTTTTTTGCTTTCATTTCCTTTGAATCATTTTCATTTTTCTTATCTATATTTTCTACTACATTTGTATTTTTTTTATTTATATTTCTATTATTTATAGCCTCTTTGTAAGCTATAATAACAACTACAAAAGTTAATATGATAAATATTATTATCTTAGTTTTTGTAGATATATTTTTATAAAAACTATTTTCTTTGTTCCTAAACCACATAAGTACCCTCCAGATTTTCATAGAAATATTTTTATTTTAGACATATGAAAGAAAATAACAAGTCAAAGATGCGACGGATATTTTGTGTCAGACAAAGAAACAGATTCCGCTGATAGTTATTCTATCAAAGGGTTCTGCTGATGCAGTATGACACAAAATAGACTAGCATACTGACTAGTTATTTTTTTGAATGTGCCTTATATAGTTATTATTATACCAACTAAACATAAACATTGCATTCTAGTTTTTATATAACTAGTAATATATGTTTATCTTGATTGTAAATATTCTTCTACAAAATATAAAAATACAGTTACTGCTAATAAATCTGCTGTTCCTCCAGGGCTTATGTTTTTTTCCACAAACTCCCTATCTAATAGCTTTATAGCTTCTCTTCCTTTTTCTGTTTTCATGCCACCTATACTCATTATGTATTTTGATTTTTCCTGAACATATTTAAGCATATCTATAGAATGTCTATGTATTATATTAGTATCTTCGCTATATTGCATTATACCTATAAGTACATGAACTAGTCTATGATTTTTATTTAGTTCTGTGGTTTCCTTATATAAATTTAAAGCAAAGTTAAATATTAAAGGAAGACCCTTTTCTATTTCTCCTCTTATTCCCTTAATTTCATGCTCTAAAAACAATTTTTCTCCATAAGATAAGTTTCTGCCACAATATTTTCCATCTTTAATTAAATGTTTTTTTTCTAATATAGGCTCAAGGTCTCTTTTTACAATTCCCTCTGTAATATCTATTATTATTTGTTGAATTTCTCCGAATTTTTTATTTTCCTGTGCAGCTACTCCTGCTGCTGCACAGCAAATACCCATAAGAAATAACATTCCTTTATGAGTATTTACCCCTTTAGTTTTCTTTAACATACATTTTTCTGCTTCAATTCCAAGCTGCTTTAAATCTAAAAATACAGCTTTAGGATTACCGCTCTCCATACCTCTTTTAGCACATAAAGTTAAATATTTAGCTAAAGATGCAGTACTATCTATAAAACTATAATAATCCATGTCCTTATGTGCACCGTTAGATATAAAAGAAACAAGCCCTGGTGACGGGTAACAAGTTACCTCGTACATCATGGCTTGTATGGCTAAGCTACTTATATCAAATGCTTCATTGTTTATACTATATATCTTATCCATATATTTTCTCCAAATCATGAATTTCTGTTTTTTCTACAATATAGAATCATGTCCTCCATGTGGATGTTCTCCATGGTGATGTTGACATACCACATTTTTAGATTTCAATGTACCGTTTATAAAGCTTTGTATTACATCTTTATAATTTCCTGAGGCGCCTCTTATAACCTTTAACCCTTTTACTTCTAGCGCATCTAGAGCGCCTTGTCCTATGCCCCCTGTAATTACTACTGAAACTTCCTTTTGAAGCAAAAGACCTGCTAACCCTTCATGTTGATGCATAAGTGCTTCTGATGAAACCTCTTCTATATTTATTAGATTTTTATCTTCCACAGTAGCTACTACAAAAGTCTTACTTTTTCCAAAATGTTGATTTATGTTCATTCCTTCTGATGGCATTGCTATTTTCATAATAATTCCTCCTTAATTTTACTGGCAATTGCTATAAACATTTACAAGTTAACTTTACCACAATTATTATGAAATTTCATATATGTCATATGCCATTTACAGTAGTCCGCATACTTTTTTTCTATAAATTCTTTAATTTCCTTCATATTGTGTGTTCTAGCTCTTACACAATTTTGAGCAATCTCATTACAAATATAGCATTTTCTAGGTTTAATGCCGAATATACTTCTACTTAAACTCTTCTTATCTCTATCGTATACATCAATATCCACATATCTGCCTAAAAAGTGTTGCCGTTCTATGTCAATAGTTATTTTTTTTGTTTCTTCAGCATTTTTGTTAATAATAAGTTTTAAAATGGGGCCTTCTGCTGTTATAGCAAAATTTTTATATACTATGCATTGTTTAAATTTATTAATTAAAAACTCATTCATGAACTTCATTATACCAAGTGTTATGGAGTTGTTTTTAATAACTCCAGGGTAATTTACTCTCATAGAAACTAAAGTTTTATTATAAAATTCAATAAGCTTTTCTTGTTCATAAACTCTTTTCTCTCTACATATTAATATATCTTCTGCAGTATACTCTTTTATTCCCTTAATCTTATCTGTTTTCTTATTGTCTTTAACATAATCTTCATAAGTATAGTCTACTACCCAATATCTATTCATAAATTAATGTGGAGAGTTGCTTTCCTGTATTTTCTCCATTATCTCCTTTCCTTTATTAGAATTTAAAAATTTCCATGTGATTTCTGGCACCATTTTTTTAATCTGATCTATTTTGTTTCCTTTTATAAGTTCTCTAACTTTGGAGGCACTTATGTAATAACCTTCATATGAGTTTCTTTCTATTTCTATAAGTTCCACATCATACTTAGGCATAACTTCTTTTAGTGTGTCATTGTAGGTACTAGTAACATTACAGTATGGCTCCTCACCTACAAATCTTTTTGTTATATTTAATTTATTACAAAAATATTTTCCAAATATATTACAATCAATATTTTGGTAAGATTTTAATCTTTCTTCTTCTTTTCTAATAAAATATGCTGGAAAAGTAGCTGAAGATATAATATATTCCCCCCCTGAAATTACTTTAACATTCTTTAAGTCTGATACCCCTTCTTTTACAATAGAATATCTTTCATTAAAAGGAAATAGCGATTTATCTTCTTCCAATATAAATAGCAAAACCTCTTTACATTCTTTTGATGCTTTCTCTATTAAATACCTGTGTCCGTTAGTAAATGGATTACAATTCATTACTAAAGCACCTTTTTCAGTGGCATAGTCTATATTATATTTCCTTATCATGTCATTCAATGTTTTATTTACATTATAAATACCATACTCTAATAAAGCAGCAGTGTCCTCTTCATATAGAAGTTGAAAATTTAAAGATGTAAATATTTTTATTTTCTCTTTCTTAGTAAACAAAAAAACATGATATGTTCCCTCTTCAAAAAGCCTATCTATTAGATTGGACATAAGAGAAGCTGTTACATTTTCTCCTCTTATATCTTCTGATATAGCAAAACATTTCAATACATTTTTAGACTTAGAGCAAGTAGCTTTAATCGCTCTATTACTATCTCTTAAAACTACTGTATAATCCACATCTTTATCAAGTATTAATCCAAAGCCTTTTAAAAATTCATATACTTCATTTTTGTCTTCTGCATTCCTTAAATTTATTTTTTCTAGCTTCAAATCATACATTTTTATCTCCTTAGTTTGATGGTTCCTTAACTACATCTATTATAGTACCATCTCTATATTCTACTATTGCTACAATTTTATCAGTGAATTCTATAGCTTCTGGTTTGCCAGTCATGTTCTCTGCTAAATCTTTTAGTTCTTTTATAGTCATAACAGGTAAATTCCTACTTTTTAGTTTTTCTATTAAATCTTTTCTCATAGGATTAACCGCTATACCTCTTTCAGTAACTACTACGTCTATACTTTCTCCTGGAGTTGTAATGGTAGTAACTCTATCTTTTATAATAGGAAGTCTACTTTTTATAAGGTTTGTAACTACAATAGCAAGTTTTGCTCCTGCTGCAGTATCACTGTGACGTCCTGAGCCTCCCATTATTACTCCATCTGATCCAGTAGGTACATTTACATGAAAGTCTGTATCTATCTCTGTACCACCGAGTATCATGACATCTAGATTATTTACTACAGCACCCTTATTATGAGGATTCCCATACATAGATCCGCTCATACCTTGATGTTTTGGATTATCCCTATAAGATTCCACTGCTTTTAAATCAAAGCACTGTACATCGAATATGTTTCTAAACAATCCTTCTTCTAGCATATCTACAATATACCCTGTAACTCCACCTGCTGCAAAGCTTCCTATTACACCTTTTTTTCGCATTATTTCTTTCAAGTTCTCAGCTACAGCAAGGGATGTTCCACCTGCACCTGTTTGAAATGATAATCCATCTTCTAGAAGGCCTGAAGCTTCTATAACATTAGCCGCCATTTTAGCTATTTTAAGTCCCACTGGATCCTTTGTTATTTTAGTAGTACCTGATACAATTCCAGCTGGATTCCCTATAGACTCTACATTAACCACATAATCTACATGTATTTGGCTTATTTCGATTGGACAAGCAGGATATGGCACTAGATTGTCAGTAATAGCTACTACTTTGTCTGCATATTCAGCATCTGATACTGCATAACCTAATGATCCACAAGCAGCATTACCATATACTCCATTTATATTTCCATAGTTGTCTGCAGTTGGTGATCCAATAAATGCTATGTCTACATTTAAATCTCCACTTTCAATAGCTCTTGGTCTACCACCATGGGTCATCATTACTGCAGGTTTTTTTAAATTTCCTTTAGATATAGCTTCTGCTACAGGTCCTGATATATAGTTTGCAACTATACCTGTTACAACTCCATTTTTCATATATTCTACCAATGGTTCATGCACAGGAAATATAGAACTTGCAGCTACTGTAATATCTTTTATTCCTCTTTTAGCAATTGCATACATTACGTTATTAAGTACAAAATCTCCATTCCTTAAATGATGATGAAATGATACAGTCATTCCATCTTTTATACCTACTTTTTCTAAAGCTTCATCAATACTATTTAATACTTTGTGTTCTCCTGGTTTTACCGAACTTAATTTTATCCCTACTTTTTCTTTAATACCATAATTTGAAAAAGCTCCTTTAAAAGGCTTTACTTCTCCGTATCCCTCTATATAATCAGGAATTTCTCTTCCTAGTATATTTTTCATGGTAATACCTCACTTTTTACAAATTTAGTTTTTCAATAACTTATCTAAATATACTTATGGAAACAAATTTAAATAAGTCCTAATAGTTTAGCTAGTTCTACAGTAGTTATGGCTCTATTTATAACCGGTGCATCTATCATCTTTCCATCTAATGAGAACACCCCAAGCCCTTTTTCCTTTGCTTCATCTCTAGCTTCTAGAACTCTTACTGCATGCTTTATTTCAGCTTCTGTTGGTGCAAATACTGAATGTATATCATCTATTTGTCTTGGATTTATAGCAGCTTTTCCTATAAACCCTAAACTTTTAGCCCTAT
>CAZKOJ010000060.1:0-23049 GCA_964554365.1 uncultured Clostridium sp.
TCATCATAGTCCAATCCATGAGGAGAGTGAAAATGTGTATTTAAAACTCCTATTTCACTTGCATATTCATTCATAAGTTGTGCAAAATCCTCAACATTTCCTCCTACACCTTCTGCAATAGCTATAGCTGCATCATTTCCAGATCTAAGCATTAATCCATATAAAAGTTCTTTTAATGATACTTGCTCTCCTTTTTTAAAACCTACAGTTGATCCTCTTATACTAGCTGCTTTTTGGGATATTTCCACCTTTCTTTCCAAATCTCCATATTTTATTGCCACTAATGTGGTCATTATTTTTGTTGTACTTGCCATAGGTACTAAATCATAAGCACTTTTTTCATAAAGTACGATTCTAGACTTGCTATCCATTGCTATAGCACATCTAGCATCTACAGATATATTTTTATTCTGTTTACTAGTAGAATTATTATTTTCTAACTCTTGTGCATCTACCGGGGTACATAAACATATTAAAAATATTAGCAACATTAAACTGTTAAAATATCTAAACTTATTTTTCATAAATACCTTACCTCCTTTTTAATATTTTCAACACATATAGTTATTTTCTCATTGAACTTTTAAATTAATCCATAAATTTATTCCGTATAGTTATATAAATTACTTAATTGGTTATAATTATTAATATAGTTTGTAATATATTTATTTTTTAGAATATTTTATTACCTAACATTACATATAACTGTGTTGAAATATATAAATTACTATTTTAGTTTGAAAATATCTAATTTATCCGATGGCTACCAACTGGATAAGAGTTGCTCGCCCTGGATAATGGGAGGCACATTCAATGTCGTTTTTCTTAAGCATTGTTGTTTTTATATTTGTATTACCAATACGTATTAGCTTTAAGCTTAGATATGTAGATAAAAAATTTAATATTTATGTATATAACATAAATATTACTAAAAGATTTAAATTTTTTAATAAAAAAACTTTAAAGAAACACAAAATCAAAGAAAAATGGACTGTATATTTTGATAATTTAAAATCTATTTTACAACTGATAGGTAAAAATAAGTTTAAACCTACTATTAAGCTTAAACTTAATGTAACATATGGTTTAGATGATGCTGCTTATACTGCTGTATCTTATGGCCTAATTTCAGCATCAAAACCTCTAATATTGAAATTGCTAAGTTATCCTTTTAAAATAAAAAGTCAATATATATATATACTGCCTGATTTCAATAAACCTGCTCTGAAACTAGAACTAGATAGTATAATTTTTGTTAGTTTAGCTAAAGTTATTTACATAGCATTTATATTGTATAGAAATTTAAAAACCAATAAAAAAATAAAATTTGCTAAAACTTAAAGAAGTGGAGGGATTTGTTGTGGATAATCATCCTATAGAAAATTTAATGAAAAATACTATGGAAAATCTAAAAGACATGATAGATGTTAATACTATAGTAGGTGATCCTGTAGAAGCTAAAGATGGTACATTAATTATTCCGATTTCTAAAGTTTCATTTGGATTTGCATCTGGTGGAAGTGATTTTGACAATAAAAATACTGAAGGAACATCATCCTGTTATCCTTTTGGTGGCGGATCTGGCGCAGGTGTTACTGTTAAGCCAGTAGCTTTCCTAGTTTCAAAACAGGATTCTATAAGGCTTCTTTCACTTAATCAACAAAATACATATGATAAAATAGTTGATTCAGTTCCTCAGATAATGGATTTTATTAAAAATATGACCAAGGAGAAAAACAAAGAAAATCAAAAAAATAGTACAGAAGAAAAAGAACACTCTGATCATGAATCTTAATTAAGGCATATGAAAGAAAATAACAAGTCAAGAATGTGACGAATATTTTGTACTGATTCCGCTGGTAGTTGTTCTATCAAAGGGTTCTGATTACGCAGTATGACATAAAATAGACTAACAAACTGACTAGTTATTTTTTGAATGTGCCTAAAGCTTAAATGTTCTATTTCATGTAGATCATTTAAGCTTTAATTTCTAATCATCAATTTTTTCTTGCTCTACGGTGAAATCTCCAACTATTTCCTGTAAATTTGGTATGTCATCAAGATTTTGTAATCCAAAGTATTTTAAGAATTCATCTGTAGTTCCATATAATATAGGTCTTCCAGGTAAATCTAATCTTCCTGATTCCTTAATCAAGCCCTTATCTACAAGATTGGCTATAGCTCTATCGCTTTTAACCCCTCTTATTTCATCTACATCTATTCTTGTTATAGGTTGTTTATATGCTATAATAGCTAGAGTCTCTATAGCTGCTTGAGATAAGGACTGTCGAGAGTTTGTCCCTAAAAGTTTCTCTATATAATCACTATTTTTGGATTTAGTAACTAACCCATAGCTATTATTTACATTTATTATTTTTATTCCCCTATATTCTTGTTCATAATAATTCATCATTTCTACAAGTAGTTCCTGTGTAAATTTTATACTACATTCTATTATTGAAGCTATATGTTTTATTTCTAAAGGTTCTCCTGATACAAATAATAAAGATTCTATTATAGAAAAATATATATTTTTAGTTGAAGCTTCATCTATTTCTATTTGGTTAATATCCATATCCTTCATTTTCATCTATCCTTTCCACATAAATTTCTTTAAAATTGTTTTCTTGCACTACTGTTATAAATCTTAATTTTATAAGTTCTAGCAGCGCAAGAAAAGTTACTACTAGTTCTATTTTTGAAGAGCATTGCTTTGCTAAAGTAGAAAAAACTATTTTTTCATCTCCTATAATCGTTTTTTTCAAATACTCAATTTTATCTTCTATTTTAAATTTATCCAATGGGATTTCTTTATTTATTACACTACTAGTATTCATTTTATTCATATAAAGATTTAGAAGTTTATTATAAATTTCAAATAAATGTAATATAGTAATCCCTTTAAGAAAATTTTGTGGTTCTACAATTTTCTTTTTTTCCTCTATTATTTCAGGCTTCTTGCTGAACATTCTACCTATACCCTGTTCTCTGTTTTTAAAGAACTTAGATGCTTCTTTAAATTTTTTATATTCAACAAGCTTTCTTATTAATTCTTTTCTTGGATCTTCTTCATCTTCATCCATAGCATTTTCATTAAATTTAGGTTTTGGCAAGAGCATTTTTGATTTTATTTCAATTAATGTAGCTGCTATTACTATAAACTCAGACGTTATTTCAAGATCCATTTCTTCCATCACGTTTATGTACTCTAAATATTGACTTGTGATATCATATATTTTTATATCATATATGTCCATTTTATTTTTTTTAATAAGATGCAGTAGCAAATCAAAGGG
Organism: uncultured Clostridium sp.; assembly: GCA_964554365.1. Taxonomy (GTDB): domain Bacteria; phylum Bacillota; class Clostridia; order Clostridiales; family Clostridiaceae; genus Clostridium_AM. Next base: position 3,297 of record CAZKOJ010000060.1, read on the forward strand.
TCCTTCAAAATTTTCTATTTTTATATTTAAAGACATTTTTTAATCTCTCCTAAATTAAGTAGCAAATATTTTTCATCGTCACTTATACCTATGTTTAACTTTAACTTTAATATATATTGTAGCACTTTTCCTATATTTTTTCCTTTTTTTATACCAAGTTGATTTAGATAATTTCCATTTATATTTAACTCCAAATCTTTTAAATTATAAGCATAGTTTAGAATTTTATAAGATAATTCTTTATTCCAACACAAAAGTAAAACGCTATACCACTCTATATCTTTTAATATTTTATATATTTCATAATTATCCATAGTATTTGTAAGTAAGTCAACTATTTTATTTTTATTAATATAGTAGTATTTAATAGCCTTATTCAAATCTTTATGCAAAAATGAATTATTAAGAAACATTTCTATATATTTCAAATCCTCCATAATATAAAACAAATTCAGAATTCTACATTCTAAACAACTATAATTAATTAAGTGATTTTGTAACCCTAACTCCTTAATTTTTAATTTGAAGATACCCATACTATAACATTTCCTAATGTTTTCTTCCCAATTTTTCTCTTTGCATAACATATATATTTCCTTTATTATCCGGTCATTGCTTACAGTTTGAAAGATACCTTCTTCTATAGTTTTTACTATTTCTTCCTTATCAGAAATTTCGAAACTATATCTAGTGCTATATTTAATTACTCTTAATATTCTTGTAGGGTCCTCATTATAGCTGTTACAATGTATTTTTATAAACTTCTTTTCTTCTAAATGTTCTAACCCATTATACATATCAAGTATTGTTTCATTTATTAAATCGTAAGCCAATGCATTAACAGTAAAATCTCTTCTGTACAAATCATCGTAAATATTTGATGGAGTTACTACGGGTAATTTCCCGTTTTGTTCATAAACTTCCCTTCTACATCTTATTAAATCTATACTTGTACCATTATTAAATAAAATAGTAGAAGTTTGAAATTTGTCATGATATTCATAACTTTTGATGTTTAACAAGTTTTCTATAATGATTTTAGGATTTTCATTTATGCATATATCTATATCCTTTATTTTTTCTCTTAGCAATGCATCTCTAACTGCTCCACCTACTAAATACATTTCTATATTGAATTTTTTACATACATTTTTTATAGAATTTATAACTTCTATTTCTTCACCACTAAAATTATCTAATGTAATCACTTTTATCCCCCCTGAATAACAATTTTTAAGCTTCAGATGGGATTAATTTTCTCTCTGATCGAAAACAAACCCACCTGAAACCAAAAACTCTGTTTATACTCCTCTATCTAGTATTCTTATAAAATTATTTTTTAAGTTTCCAATGACTCCTGCTTTTTTCACATCTCTATCGCAATAAAGTTTAACTTTTCCTAATAATTCTCCATTTACATATACCTCACAGTGTCCTATAATTTCATTTGCTTTATAATCCTTTTTAGTTTTATTTATAACAAATTTTTTAGTTACCTTATTCTCCTTTCCTTTTTCCAAAATTACACTTAAATCTTCTTCAGATTTTGCTATAAAAAATCTATCTCCTTGTTTATTTAAATTTACTTTTTCTACATCCATTCCTTTATTTATGATTTTCTTGCTCTCATACCTTGAAAAGCCAAAGTTCATAAGGTTACCTGCATCTTTATTTCTAACTTTGTATGTAGGAGAACCCATTATTACTGTCAACATTCTAACTCCATCTCTTGTAGCAGTTGCAGATATGCAATACTTTGCTTCATCAGTAAAACCTGTCTTTAACCCATCGCACCCTTTAAAAAATCTTACAAGTTTGTTATGATTCACCAACCCTATAGGACTTTTTCTGCCTTCTGATATGGTTTCCATATACGTACCAGTATATTTTAATATGTTTGAGTGTTTTAGTAATTCTCTAGACATAATAGATATATCATACGCTGTAGTACTATGCCCTGGTGCATTTAGTCCTGTGCAATTTTTAAAACTAGTATCTTTCATTCCAAGTTGAGAGGCCCTTTCATTCATAAGCTTAACGAAACCATCCTCACTACCTGCTAAATATTCTGACATAGCTATAGCAGCATCATTACCAGACGCTATACCAATTCCCTTTATTAATTCTTCTACAGTTCTAACTTCTCCTGTGTCCAGAAGCATAGAACTTCCACCCATCTTTTTAGCATTTTCACTTACAGTCACCTTATCAGACATTTTTATTCTTCCTGAATCTACTGCTTCCATTGTTAAAAGCATAGTCATAACTTTGGTAACAGAAGCTGGTGCTAATTTTTCATGAGAATTTTTCTCGTAAATTATTTTTCCACTTATAGGCTCCATAAGTAATGCTGATTTAGCATCTACATTTAATGATTTATCTTCTACTTTATTATTTTCCTTTGGTTCAGCTTTAACTGACTTTGGGAAAATACCTAATGTGAAAAATAAAATTATTAATAAACTTATTAACATTCTACTCTTTTTCTTCATTTTACTTTCCTCCCTTCTTTAAATGTATTTTCTCCCGAAACCAATAATATTATCACAAAATAAAAAAAACCGCATAGCAGTTTTTTATTTAAATAGCAAATTTAAAAATAAATAAATCAAAAATAAATGTATCTATTCTCAATTTCTAAGTTTTTATGTTACTATATCATATACTAACGGTATATTATTTTCATATTTATTCACTATTACATAGTTATTAATAATATCTTGTACAGCTTTTCTACCCTTTTCTTCATCATTGGCATGTATATACGCTATAGTATCTTCTATTTTAACTTTATCTCCTCTTTTTTTATTTAAAACTACCCCTACAGCTAAATCTATAACACTTTCTTTTGTAGCCCTTCCAGCTCCAAGTTCCATAGCAATAATCCCTATATTTTCAGCATTTATTTTACCTACATATCCGTCTTCATGAATTTTAACAGGAATTACATATTTAGCTTTAGGAAGCTTTTCAATGTGATCTATACATGAAGCATCCCCACCCTGTGCAAACACAAATTCTTTTAGCTTAGCTAATGCTTTTCCACTTGTTATAGTTTCCATAAGAATTTTTTTAGCTTCTTCTAACGTATTTGCTTTTTTTGCAAGAAGTACCATATTTGCTCCAAGGGTTAAACATAATTCTAAAAGATCCTTCGGTCCTTTTCCATTTAGAGTATTTATAGCTTCTTCTACTTCCAAAGCATTTCCTACTGCGAATCCTAAAGGTTGATCCATATCTGATATTACCCCTATAGTTTTTCTTCCTACATTATTACCTATACTAACCATCTCTTCTGCCAATTCTCTAGCTGCTTCTGAAGTCTTCATAAAAGCTCCATCACCTACTTTAACATCAAGTACAATACAATCTGCTCCAGCAGCTATTTTCTTACTCATTATACTTGAAGCTATAAGTGATACATTGTCTACTGTAGCTGTAACATCTCTTAGTGCATACAGTTTTTTATCTGCAGGTGCTAAATCACCAGTTTGACCTACTACAGCAATTTTTATGGTATTTACATTATTTATAAATTTTTTTTCTGGCATTTCTACTGAAAACCCTTTAAATGATTCTAGTTTATCTATAGTACCTCCAGTATGACCAAGTCCTCTTCCCGACATTTTAGCTACTGGTATCCCCAATGCTGCAATCATAGGTGTTAAAACCAACGTAGTAGTATCTCCAACTCCTCCTGTACTATGTTTATCTACCTTGATTCCTTCAATGCCTGAAAGATTTAATATGTCTCCCGAATTAACCATAGCCATAGTTAAATCTGAAGTCTCTCTTCTATTCATTTTTTTAAAATATATTGCCATAGTAAGAGCTGCTGCCTGATAATCTGGTATATTATTTTTGGTATAATTTTCTACAAAATAGTTTATTTCTTCTGTAGAAAGCTCTCCACCATTTCTCTTTTTTAAAATTAAATCATACATTCTCATATTATCAACTCCCATTAGTTTAAATTAGGAATGAACAATGGATGAATATTTATATTATTTTTCATTCTCAAATCTTTATTATATTTTTTTTATTATCTCGCTTATTAATGAAATAAATTTATCTTTTACCATATTAGAAGTCTCTATAACTTCTTTATGATTTAATGGTTGATTTAAAATGCCAGCTGCCATATTAGTTATACATGATATTCCAAGTATTTTCATTCCACAATGGTTTGCTGCAATTACCTCAGGAACTGTAGACATACCTACTGCATCTCCACCAAGTATTCTTACCATTTTAATTTCTGCCGGTGTTTCATAAGTTGGACCAGTCATCATAAAATAAGTTCCTTGTTTTACTTTTATCTTTAAATCTTCCGCAGTTTTTTGTGCCACATTAACTAATTCTTTATTATAAGCACAAGACATATCTGGGAATCTTGGTCCAAACTCATCTTGATTTTTACCTATTAATGGATTATCAAAAGCAAAATTTATATGATCCGTTATAATCATTAAATCTCCTGGTTTAAATTCCGTATTTACACCACCCGCTGCATTAGTTACTATAATTTTTTCTACTCCTATTTTTTTCATTATGTGAACTGGAAGCACCACATCTTCCATTTTATTTCCTTCATAATAATGTACTCTTCCCTGCATCATTACTACTCTTTTACCATTAAGTTTTCCAAAAACGAATTGTCCTGCATGCCCCTTAACTGTAGACACTGGCATATTAGGAACTTCATCATACTTTACCTCAACCCTATCTTCTACTTTATCTGCCAAATCTCCAAGACCAGAACCAAGTATTATCCCTATTTCAGGTTTTTCTTTAATTTTACTTTCTATATATTCAGCACTTTTTATTATTTTATTTAGATCCACACCATATTCCTCCTTGATAATCATATATTTTAAATTGTTTCCAAAAAAATTTTATTTTAAAATTTCCTTTGCAAAACTTTTCCCATATAAATTATTGTTTATATTTAATAAATCTAGCACAGTTTTACCAATATCACAATAACATTTTCTAATTCCAATATCTATACCAGCTTTAATAGATTTACCATATACTAATACTGGTATGTATTCCCTTGAATGATCTGTACTAGCAGTAGTTGGATCACATCCATGGTCTGCACTTATAATTAGAACATCGTCTTCCTTCATAAGTGATACAATTTCTGGCATTCTATTATCAAATTCTATCAAAGCTTTAGCATATCCTTCTGGATCATTTCTATGACCATAAAGCATATCAAAATCTACTAAATTAGTAAATATAAATCCCGGCTTATCTTCTTTCATATATTCTAAGGTCCTATCCACACCATCCATGTTATTTTTTATATGAACTGCTTCTGTTATTCCTTTTTTGTTGTATATGTCTTCTATTTTACCTACAGCCATTACATTAAGATTGTTTTCTTTTACATAATCTAATGTAGTTTTTTCGAATGGGTCTAAAGCAAAATCATGTCTGTTGGCTGTTCTTGTAAACTCACCTTGTTTTCCTATAAAAGGTCTAGCTATTATTCTTCCTACTGTTATATCTCCCACTAACATTTCTCGTGCTATTTTGCACATATTATATAATTCTTCTAACGGTATTACTTCTTCATGTGCAGCTATTTGAAAAACACTATCTGCAGAAGTATATATTATAGGATATCCTGTTTTTAAATGTTCCGCTCCTAATTCTTTTATTATTTCAGTGCCAGATGCTACTTTGTTTCCAATAGTTTTTTTTCCTATTTTCTCTTCAAATTCTTTTATGATATTTTGTGAAAACCCATTTGGATATGTTTTAAGAGGTTTTTCAAGAACTACCCCTGCAATTTCCCAATGCCCAGTTACTGTATCTTTTCCTTTAGATAATTCTGCACACTTTCCAAAAGCTCCTACTGGATTTTTTTCTTTTACTATATTTTTTACACCTACTATGTTTCCTAATCCTATTTTTTCCATATTGGGTAATCTCAACCCTCCAACAACCTTTGATATATTACCCAAAGTGTCACTTCCTATGTCTCCATAATCTGCTGCATCTGGTAATTCTCCTATACCAACACTATCAAGTACAATTAATATTACCCTTCTTCTCATATTTATCTTCCTTTCTTTTTATATTATATATTTATTATTTACGCACAAATCATAAATATATAGTAAATTTTATTTTACTATTTTAACTGCCTTAAAGTAAATTTTCACCTTAAAGATTAAAAGCACTAAAATTTACAAAGCCAGAGAATAAAAACTCTGGCTACCTAATACATATTCAAGCTCTTGGGTGAGCTTTTTTATAAACTTCTGCAATCTTAGTTTTTCTGGAAATGCTAGAGTATATTTGTGTTGCAGACAAATCTTTATGCCCCAGTAGTTCCTGTACAGATTTTATATCAGCTCCATTTTGAAGTAAATGTACCGCAAAGGAGTGCCTTAACGTAAAGGAATTTATACTCTTATCTACCCCTGCTTCTTCTGCATAATATTTTACTATCTTCCAAAAACCCTGCCTTGTCATTTGAATACCTTTTAAATTAATAAAAAGTAAATCTAAATTATACTTATTAAGATTTGGTCTTATTTTTAAATAATCTTCCAAACATTTTACCGCTATAGAACCTATAGGTATAATTCTCTCTTGTTTTTTTGCCCCTTTACATTTAACATAAAAAAGTTTCAAATTTATATCATATATAGTAAGATTTAAAAGCTCCGTAACTTTCATACCAGTTGCATAAACCAATTCCAACATTGCTTTATCTCTTAGCCCTTTATTTATACTTAAATCTGGTGATGAAAGAACCTTATCTACTTCCTCTACTGTTAAAATTTTCGGAACATTATGTTTAATTTTTGGTATTTCATAATTCATAACAGGATTTTCATTTATAAATCCTTTACTAATAAGATATTTATAAAAATTTCTAAGAGACACTATATTTCTCACAATAGAAGAAATAGCTCTACCTTCCTTTTGTAAATATTGAACATATGCCATTATAGAAACTGTCTCTATATCTAATATATTTTCATTCCTATCTTTTATAAAATTAAAAAATCTACTTATATCCCTACTATACGCATCTATAGTATTTTTACTTACATTTTTCTTCTCTAAGTTTTCAATATATTTCAATAAAATTTTATTCATATTTTTCCCTACCCTTTGAATCAATTTACCATAGCTGTAAAAAATCTTTAAAAATATTAATATAATTAATAATTATATTAATATTTTTATGAACTAAATTGTGTACAAGTATACTATTATCATAATTATGATTTTTGTTTATAAAATTACAAATAAAATAATTTAAAAATTCAGGTAAAAGAAATCCGAAAAATAACAGTATGAAAAAGCATTTTAATAATGTTATTATAAATTCATATACTTGTTTATTCATATTAAAAGACTCCCAATACCTGCTACAATAAACTTTATCATGTTAGGACTAACATAACATTCCATAAAAAAGCCTATAAGCATAACCGTAGTTATCAACAAAAACGAGAAAGAATATGAAGTAACTCTAACCCAAATATTAGACGACCACGGTATGTTTCCCTTGTCTTTCAATATGGTCATAGAAAATTCCATAGCAAGTACGGACATAAACACAACACATGGAATATAAATTATATTTTGAGGTAATATGCCCAAAAGTGAAAACCACATTCCCTTTATACCCATTCCATTTATTACAAAGCTTATAGTAAATCCTATAGTAAATCCCTTTATTATATCTATAATTAATATGATAGGAATGCCTATCATAGTAAGACCGAGAAACCATAATGCCACTAGAACAGGTATATTACTTTTTACAGTTTCCAAAAATATAGATTTATAGTTTATATTTCCAGAGTTCACAGTAGTACTAAAGTCTTTAAGATAATTTAAAAGATCACTTTTTTCAAAACTTCCCATATACCTTACACTGTACATTCCTAATACAATTCCTGTGCACACACATAAAAGACTTATAACATACAACCAAAAATTGCTTTGTACATGTTTGTTTAATATACTTAAAACCTTGCTTTCTAACATAGTTTTATCCCCCTTTTGTTAATCACCTTTTTTAATATTTATGAAAAACAAAAGAGTTATATGACTATATTACTCTAGCATAAAAGCACTTATGGTTTTAGCATCTATTATTTCACCACTTCTAATCATATCCTTTACTTTATTTACTTTTACTTCCTTTAAATTTATAAATTCATCTTCATCGCCTAAACTGTCATCCCCTTTATAAAGATCTTCTGCCTTATATATATATATATATTCATCGCAAAATCCTGGACTAGTTACTATTTTCCCTAAATATTTAAATTTATTTGCTTTATAACCAGTCTCCTCTTCAAGTTCTCGTATACCACAAATTTCTATATCTTCACCATTCTCAATTTTTCCTGCTGGTATTTCTAATAGGTTTTGTTCTATAGGTTTTCTAAACTGCTCCACTAAAAGTATTGTGTCCTTATCTTTATATGCAAGTACAGCAACGCCACCTGAGTGATTTACAATTTCTCTTTTTGCCTCTTTTCCATTAGGAAGCTTAACTGTATGCAAATTTACTTCTATAATTTTACCTTTATATATATTCTTGCTATCTAAAGTTTTTTCTACAAGATCCACTTTACCATACCTCCAAATATTATATATACAAACTTTTCTTCTATTTTCTTAGATTTATATACATTTTATACTTTCAATGTATACTTGTCAATTTAGATAAAAGCATAAAATTTCCCTTGTATTTCAATAAGTTTCAGAATTTTTTATTTTTTTTCATTACTATTTAAAGAAAACTATTATATAATAAATATAATAAAAGTATTCATTTGGAAATTAGATTTTTTTAAAATAAATTGCTAGTCTATACTTTTATAATTTATCTGGAATTTTATGTAGGAGGTATTAAAATGGAAGACAGGATTATTCTAGGGCAAAGCTTAGAACAATGGGAAGAACAATTCCCGTTATTGAAAGAACTTATAGTTTATAAAAAAGTATTTTGGATTAATCCCAAACTCCAAAATATGGGTGAAATACAATTACAGCTAGATGAAAGCCATATTAAAGATGCAGAGGATAGATTACACCGTTTTTCTAATCTTATCTGTAAAATCTTTCCTGAAACAAAATCTAGCAAAGGTATTATAGAGTCTCCTTTAAAGGAAATAACAATGTCAAAAATACAAATTGAGAAATATTTTAGTTGTAATATAGAAGGTAGATTATTTTTGAAGTGTGATAATAAACTTCCTATTGCAGGATCTATAAAAGCAAGAGGTGGTATCTACGAAGTATTAAAACATGCCGAAGATTTGGCTATAAAAAATGGTCTATTATCTATAGATGATGACTACTCTATTATGGCAGAAGAAAAATTTAAAGAGTTTTTTAATAGATATTCTATAGTAGTTGGTTCTACAGGAAATTTAGGTTTAAGTATAGGAATCATAAGTGCTAAGCTTGGTTTTAAAGTGCAAGTTCATATGTCCTCAGATGCGAAGCAATGGAAAAAGGATCTACTTAGAAGTAAAGGCGTTGACGTAATAGAATATATATCAGATTATAGTAAGGCAGTAGAGGAAGGTAGAAAACAATCTCTTATGAATCCTATGAGCTATTTTATAGATGATGAAAACTCTCAAGATTTATTTTTAGGATATAGTGTAGCTGCAAAAAGATTAAAAAACCAGCTATTGAAACAAGGTTTGATAATTGATGAAAATCATCCTTTATTTGTATACTTACCATGCGGTGTTGGAGGTGCTCCTGGAGGTGTAGCTTTTGGTCTGAAACTAATTTTTGGTGATAATGTTCATTGCTTCTTTGCAGAGCCTACTCATTCACCATGCATGCTTATTGGTCTTATGACAGGAAAAAACAACAAAATTTCTGTTCAAGATTTTGAAATAGATAACATAACAGAAGCAGATGGGTTAGCTGTAGGTACACCATCAAAATTTGTAGGAACTACTATAAAAAATTTATTAAGTGGTGTTTATACTGTAACTGATGATGAATTATATGCGTTACTTAGCATACTTGTAGATTATGAAAAAATACATATAGAGCCTTCTGCTGCTGCTGGACTAGTTGGCCCTATAGAACTAAAGAAAAATGCAGATAGCATATGTTATTTAAAAAAGCATAACTTACTTCATAAGCTTGATAGAGCATATCATATCTGTTGGTTGACTGGAGGTAACTTAGTACCCAAAGACATAATGAAAAAGGATTACGTTAAAGGATTAAAAATTTTAGAAAATTTTTAATATATAAACATGTTTTTAAGCTTCTAGTGAGTTTTTTGTATAAAATAGCATTACCCCCAATTGTAATTATACATTTGGGGGTAATGTTATTTCCAGCTTTTATATTTGGCTGTCAATCTTCTCTACAAGTCTCTTATAATATCTTATAATTTCCTTAAGCTCTTCTTCTTTATCATTATCATCCGATATTTTATCCCTAAGATCATTGATTCTACTTGTCATTAAATTCTTTATGTTTTTAATTTCCTCCATATCGAAATCTAATTTCATACTATCACCTTCCTTTTGTTTAAATATTATGTCATTACCTTACTTTTTAGACTTCTTTTTTGAACTTTAAAAATTTTTTCAAAAATTCTATAGTTATTATAAAAAGATCCTATTACCCTATTTCTGAATAAAAAGATCTTTTAACTTAATTAACTAACTTTATTCTTAAGCCTTAACTTATCAGCTACCATAGCAATAAATTCACTGTTTGTTGGCTTACCTTTATCATTATGTATAGTATAGCCAAATATTTTATTTATAGTTTCTACTTGTCCCCTAGACCATGCAACCTCTATAGCATGTCTTATAGCTCTTTCTACTCTACTTGCAGTAGTATTAAATTTTTTAGCTATAGATGGATATAATTCTTTTGTTACTGCAGATAAAAGTTCCATGTTATTTACTACCATAGTTATAGCTTCTCTTAAATACATATATCCTTTTATATGTGCCGGTACACCTATTTCATGTATTATATTTGTTATTTCCTGTTCTAAATTTGTAGGTTCATTTTTAGTAAATTTAATCTCTGTAGTATCAATTAAAGAAATTGTTTTCTTTGGTTCTTCTCCACTACTTATAGTATTATTAAACATTTGTCTTATTCTCTTAGTAAACACATCCATATCAAAAGGTTTTACTACATAATAATCTGCACCTAATGTAATAGCTCTTTGAGTAATTTTATCTTGTCCCACTGCTGAAAGAACAATTATTCTTGGCATAGGATTTATATTCATGGTATTTAATCTTTCTAACACTCCTAGTCCATCAAGATGAGGCATAATTATGTCTAAAACTACTAAATCCGGATTTTTTTCTTCAATAAGTTTTAGTGCCTCTAATCCATCCTTTGCGATTCCAGTTACTACAATATCCCTCTGATTTAGCAAATAATCATTTAGAATATTACAAAACTCTTTGTTATCATCTGCAATAATCACACTTATTTTTGATTGTTCCATATAGTTTACTCCCCTTTTTTTTATTTTAATTTCCATATCTTAACAAATAATAAATTCGACAAAAGTATTTTAATTCCTTCTTATAAATAAAAATTTTCATTTAAATTTGAAAATTATAAAGATAGCATAATTTACGCTATCTTTATAACATAAACTTTAAGTTTATTTTATCATACTTTTGCTATTATTTTAACTTTTTATAATATTTTTCTATACTTTTATTGCTATTTTTTTCAAAAACTTTATTTTGACAAAATATTAGCATCTTTAAGCATCCATTCTATATATATACCGTAACCCATATCTGGTTTATTTACAAGCACATGAGTTACTGCACCAATTATTTTTCCCTCTTGTATAATAGGACTTCCACTCATTCCCTGCACAATTCCTCCTGTTTTTTCTAAAAGAACAGGATCTGTTATTTTTATTACCATGCTCTTAGGTCCTGGAGAATCTTGTGCTAATAATTTTTCAATTTGGATATTATATAATTTTGGTTCTTCTCCATCTACAGTTGTTAATATTTGGGCTGAACCTTCTTTTATTTCATTTCTCAGTGCAACCTTCATAGGCCTGCTATTTTTATGACATAACTTAACTTCACTTTTACCAAAGATGCCGCAATCAGTGTTTTTATATATTTTACCCAGCACTTTATCTTCATTTACAAATATACCCTTTAATTCACCTGGGTTGCCCTTTAATCCTCTTTTTACTGATACGATAGACGATGGTACTATTTCCCCAGAACTTATGTTTAAAGTAGTTCCAGTGTCTATATCTGTAATAGGATGCCCGAGTGCCGCAAACATTCCTGTTTTATCATCATAAAAAGTTAATGTTCCTACGCCTCCTGTAGAATCTCTTACCCATAATCCTATTTTAAAACTGGTATCCTCTGAACTTTTTACAGGCTTAATTATTTTTTCTGATTGTTCCCCTTTTGTTTCAATTATTATTTTTAATTCTTTTCCTTCTGAATTGTTTATTTGCTTTTGTACATCTTCTGAGTTTTTAATAGTTACATTGTTTATTTTTATAATATTATCTCCTATTTGTATACCAGCTGTAGCCGCTGGACTATTAATTTTACCTTTTTCCGTTTTTATATCAGATAGAGCTACTACTAAAACTCCTTTTGTGTTTATTTTTACTCCTATAGGCTGACCTCCTGGATATAAAACTACTGAGTTACTTACAGATTTTAATGAAACTGATTTTACAGGAATTACACCCAAAAAATTTACAATTACCTTTTTATCTTTTGTACTTATATTTTTTATTTTATTTTCTTCCTGTAATTTTACAAAATTATTAGATTTTAAAGATTCACCTTCTCTTATAAATATAGTAGTCGGTATATTTTGTACTTTATAATAAGCAACTATCATTATTAACAGGATAGGAATTAAAGTACAGCATATTATTTTTTTGATTTTTTTATCCATGCTTTTTACCTCCTGTCTTTAATTTATCTAATTTTAAGTTACCCTTTAAAATATTTTATTATGCTATTATATAGTTTCATTTAAAGTTAGCTTTTTATGTTTGAAGTAAAATTTTCACTACATATTTATAATTTACACTTATAATGCATAAATTAGAAAGTAAAAAGAACTGTAGTAAACTACAGTTCTTTTCCACATTCATGCTTTATTTGTATTTTTTTGAAATTAGCCATTTTTATCAGTTCTTTAGCGTGTTCTAAGGTTAACCTTGTAACTTCAGAACCTCCTATCATTTTAGCTATTTCATCTTCTTTTTCTTTTTCATTCATTTTTTTTACTTTAGTATAAGTTTTTCCATCTTTGACTTCTTTAGATATCCAATAATGAATATCTGATGTGCATGCAATTTGCGGAAGATGTGTTACACAAAATACTTGATGATTTTTTGATATAGTATACATTTTTTCTGCTACACACTGAGCAATTCTTCCACTTATTCCTGTATCGATTTCATCAAATATTACGGAAGGTATCTGATCTTTATCTACAAACACAGTTTTTAAAGCTAACATTATTCTAGAAAGTTCTCCGCCAGATACTACTTTTTCTAAAGGCCTTACAGGCTCTCCTGGATTTGTAGAAATATAAAATTGAATTTTATCCATACCATTTAAATAAATTTTATCTTCAAAGTCCACCTTTATGTTAAATATACTTTTTTCAAGTCCTACAAAGTTCAATTCAATTTTTATCTTCATCTCTAATTTTTTTGCTATTTTACATCTCTCTATATGTAGTTTTTTAGCGTAAATTTTTAATTCTTCCATAAATATATTTTTTTCTTTTTTTAAATTTTCTATTATTTTAGTACTATTTATCATTTCATCATATTGAAATATTATTTTATCCCTATATGCAATAATATTCTCTATTGTATTACCATATTTCTTTTTTAGTCCATTTATCTGGTATATCCTACTATTTATGTATTCTAATTCTTTTTCATCATAATAAATGTTGTCTTTTATACTTCTTATCTCTTCTATGCTACCTTCTATATTATAATATGCATCTTGAAGAACATCATTTATCTCCTTTATTTTAGGTAAATTACTTTGTACTAAACTAAGCTCCTTTATAACCATTCCTAAACTGTCATAAATAGAAGTATTATCTTCATTTCCTCCATAAAGGCAAATATATGAATTATTTAATGTATTGTTTATTTTTTCTGCATTAGAAAGCATTTTATACTTTTCTTCAAGTTCTTCATCTTCATTTTTTTTTAAATTAGCAGAATTTATTTCACTTATTTGATATTGTATAAAATCTATTAGTTTATCTCTTTCTCCTTCTTTACCTGTAAGTTCAATGATTTTATTTTCTATTTCAGAAAGCTTATTATATATTTTTTTATAGTTCATTAATAATTCTTTTATTTTTTCTTCTCCATAATAATCTACATAATGAATATGGTTTTCTACGGCTAATAAGTTCTGATTTTCATGTTGTCCATGAATATCTAATAAAGTGCTGCTTATTAGTTTAAGTGTTGCTAGCAATATGGACTTTTCATTAACCTTAGTAATACTTTTTCCAGATTGAAAAGTTTCCCTGCTTATTATAACTAAATCATCAAATTCTATATAATTTTCCTTTAAAACTTCTAATGTTTTAGGATTTTCTATAGTAAAAATAGCTTCTACAAAAGTTTTATTTTCACCTGTTCTTATTAAATCTTTATTAAACTTGCTACCTAAAACATAATTTATAGCATCTATAAGTATAGATTTACCTGCTCCAGTTTCACCTGAAAGTACATTAAATCCACTATCAAAAGATATAGTTAAATTTTCTATTAATGCAAAATTTTTTATATTCAATTGAAGAAGCATAAACCTATACCTCCTACTAGGAAATCATTTTTTTCATTTTTTGTGTTATGGTCTGAGCTTTTTCAGAATCCCTAGCTAATACAAAAATCGTATTATCTCCTGCAAGACATCCTGCTATTCCATCAAAATTTAATGAATCGATAGCCTCAGCAGCTGCAGAAGCAGATCCAGATATAGTTTTTATTATTACAAATTTATCTACACTTTCAACTCCAATTACAGTTTGTGAAAAAATGTTAATAAGCTTGTTTGATAAAAAACTTTCTGTATGTATTATAGTTGCATATTTATAGTTGCCCTTATCTGATAAAACTTTAATCAATTTTAACTCTTTTATATCTCTTGAAACAGTAGCCTGTGTGACATTCATTCCGCTTTTTCTTAGTTCTTCTGCAAGTTCTTCTTGTGTTTCAATATCTTTTGAATTTATAATTTCAAGTATTTTAGTATGTCTGGTTACCTTCATAACTTTCACCTTCACATTCCTTTGCTCTAAAAGTAATTTTTTTTCTTAATGTATCAAAATAATCATTACTGTTTAATTGAACTAATCTACATTTATTTTTTGCTGCACAAACATTTACTATTTCTGTTTTATCTATCTCTATCCATTCCTGTCCATCTATAGATAAAAATATGTTTTCACTAGTTTTAGGAAAATTTATAGATATTTTGCTTTTTCCATCTAACACCATAGTTCTTGCTCCAAGAGTTGGTGAATACATAGGCGTTAAAACTAACGCATCCAAAGTTGGATAAATTATAGGGCCCCCTGCTGACAGTGAATATGCTGTAGATCCTGTAGCAGTACATACTATTATGCCATCTGCTGCAAAGGTATTATAGTATTTATTATCAATATGAACTTCATATTTTACTATTCTTGCTAAAACTCCCTTTGATAGTACTACATCATTTAATCCTATATGTGTTTTTATTACTCCATCCTTTTCATAACTACACTTAAGCATACTTCTTTCTTCAATAGTATACTCTCCTTTAAAAAGACTTTTAATGGCAAAATCTATATGAAAACTTTCTACTTGAGCTAAAAAACCTAAATGCCCTATATTGATTCCAAAAATTGGTGTATTATACTTAGCTACATGTCTTGCTGTATTTAATATAGTTCCATCTCCACCTAAAACTATTACCATATCTAGTTTTGAACTTTCTTCATCATTTAATCCTATGCAATCTTCATATACACTTATATTAGCAGTCCTACACTCATTATGAATAGATTTTACAATAAAATCTAACATTTTCCTTTTTTTATCTTTTGTAGTGTTTATATTAATACCTATATTGTTCATAGTACCTCCCCATTAAGCTTACCATGTGATGAGTTTACTATGTTTATAATATCATCTTTCGTAAAGGTTTGAACATAATTTTTTTCTTTAGTGAAATAAATTAAATATTCTATATTTCCCTCTGGTCCTTTTATAGGCGAATAGTCTAATGCAATTATCTTTGTACCATGTTGTTCCAAAAATTCCACAATACTAATGACAACCTCTTCATGAGTAGATCTTTCCCTTACTACTCCCTTCTTTCCTACTTTTTCTCTCCCTGCTTCAAATTGTGGCTTTATCAATGCCATTATTTTTCCCTCTTCATTAAGCAGATTTAAAACTGTAGGCACTACTTTTTTTAGAGATATAAATGATACATCTATACTTGCAAAATCCGCTGTTTCACCTATATCCTCTGGTTTTACATATCTAACATTAGTTCTTTCCATACATACTACCCTTGGATCTATTCTAAGCTTCCAAGCAAATTGTCCATATCCAACATCTATGGCAAAAACTTTTTTTGCTCCATTTTGTAACATGCAATCAGTAAAACCACCAGTAGAAGCACCTATATCAAAACATACTTTATTATTTAGGTCTATATTGAAATTCTTGACAGCTTTTTGAAGTTTTAATCCTCCTCTACTTACAAAAGGAAGTTGTTCTCCTTTAAATTCAATATTTGAAGATTCTTTAATCTTCTCTCCAGCTTTATCCACCCTTTGACCGTCTACAAATATTTGCCCAGCCATTATACTGGCTCTAGCTTTTTCTCTAGAAGAAAAAACTCCTTTATTTACTAGTAATATATCCAGTCTTTCCTTTGCTTCTGACATAGTAAACTCCTTCTCATTTATACTATTTTCAATATACTCTTTATAATTCCCTCAGTATCTAATCCATGTAGTTTATATAATAAATCTGGCTTTCCATGAGGTATAAATTCATCCTTAAACCCAAGATTTATAACTTTTACTTTTTTATTTAAAGTATTTAAATATTCAAGTATATAAGATCCTAATCCACCTCTTATAACATTATCCTCTATTGTTACAATATTAACCTCTTGATTTACTAAATTTTTAATCAATTCTTTATCTATTGGTTTTATAAAACAAGCATTTATAACTCTTACATTAATTCCTGAATTTTTTAGTTTATCTCTTACTAAAAGTGCGTATTGAACCATTTTTCCTTCAGCAATTAATGCTATATTTCCTTCATTACTTATAGTTTCCCATTTTCCTAATTCAAAATTTTGCAGATGATCCATTTGAATTTTAACATTATCTCCACCTCTTGGATATCTTATTGCTATAGGATAATTCTGTTCTACAGCCCATCTAAGCATACTTCTAAGCTCCGAAGTACATTTAGGTGCCATAACTGTCATATTTGGCATATGAGTTAAAAATGATAAGTCAAATACGCCTTGATGTGTCTCACCATCTTGCCCTACAATCCCTGCTCTATCAATAGCTATTATAACAGGAAGTTTTTGCAAACACACATCATGTAATATTTGGTCATATGCCCTTTGAAGAAATGTAGAATAAACAGCAAAAACAGGCTTTAAACCTTCTTTAGCCATACCTGCTGCCAAGGTCACCGCATGCTGCTCTGCAATACCAACATCAAAAAATCTTTGCGGAAAATTTTGTGAAAACTCATTCAATCCTGTTCCATCTCTCATTGCCGCAGTTATAGCTACTAAATTTTTATTTTGTTTTCCAATTTCAATCATTTCATCTCCAAATGCCTTTGAATAGGTAATGCTTGAATTAGAACATACCTCTCCATTATCGCAATTAAAAGGTCCTATGTTGTGGAACTTTCCAGGATTTTTTTCTGCGAATTCATACCCTTTACCTTTTTTAGTTATTATATGTATTATGACAGGTTCTTTAATATTCTTAGCTTTTGACATTACTTCTGTCAATTCCTTTAAATTATGTCCATCAATAGGTCCTAAATATTTAATCCCCATATCTTCAAAAAACATTCCAGGAACCACCATTTGTTTTATTCCATTTTTTATTTTTTCAAGATATTTAGCCATACCTTTACCTATATTAGGTATCTTTTTTAATGTAGTATCTACTTCTTCTTTAAATTTATTGTATTTAGGATCAACTCTTATTTTGTTAAGATACTTTGACACCCCTCCTACATTTTTTCCTATGGACATTTGATTATCATTTAATATTATTATTAATTTAGTTTTCCTATACCCAGCATCATTTAATGCCTCTAGTGCCATGCCTCCAGTTAATGCGCCATCTCCTATTACAGCTACTACCTCGTGTGTTTGTTTCTTTAAATCCCTTGCTCTTGCCATTCCAAGGGCTGCTGACACAGACGTACTACTGTGTCCAGTTTCAAAAAAGTCATAAATACCCTCTGAACTTTTAGGAAATCCACTTAATCCTCCAAATTGTCTGAGAGTATCAAACTTTTCTTTTCTTCCTGTAAGTATTTTATGTACATAAGCTTGATGTCCTACATCCCATATAAGTTTATCCTTATTCAAATCTAAAATATTAAATAAACTTAGTGTTAGTTCCACAACTCCTAAATTGGATGCGAGGTGTCCTCCTGTTTTAGAAACTTTTTCTATTAAAAATTGTCTTATTTCCTCAGCTAGTTGTTCCTGCTGCGATAATGACATGTGTTTTATTTCACTTGTATTTTTATAATTATCTAGTATATTTAACATTTTCATCTATCCTTTTTTAAAAAAATATATTATTTTGCAAACTTTAAACAATATTTTATTACTTCTATTAATAGCTAAATTTTTACCTAGAGACTTACCCCCTATAGTAATAGCACCTATACTTACTCCTATGGTCGTGCTTATAATAGACATATTTAAATATGGAAAAAGCAAATGAATTTTGTTAGCTATTAATATACCTATGGATCCACTTACTATTCCACATACATCTCCTACCACGTCATTACATACACTAGAAGTTTTATCTGCATTTTTTATAAGTTTTACAGCTATTTTGGCTCCCTTTACCTTTTTAGAAGCCATAGCATGAAACGGCGTTTCACTTGCTGCAGTAACAGCTACTCCTATAATATCAAATATTATCCCTGTAACTATAATAAAAATTAATATAATAAAAGCTACTAAGATATTAATTTTTTCTAGTAGCATATCAAATAAAAGAGAAATACTCCCACAGATTACTATAGATAAACAAACAATTATAAAAAGCCATCTAGTATTACTCTTCTTGTTATTAGATTTAGACCTACTTCCCAAGTATTTATTCCTCCAAAAATGTATATAATAAATTAAAAGAATTTAATTTATTATAATTAATTTATAATGGTGGTAGTATATTAAGTAAATTTTACGGCTTAGGTCCAGTAGGATTTCCCATAGAGTAATCAAAATGTCGCCATTTTGACGGTTTCCCTTTAATACTCTATCTACATTGTTGCCATAAGTAGAACTAGATCACCACTTAGTCCGCACTACAATCCTTAATATACTTTCTTTTAAAACAGTCTAGGAGATTTCCTCAACAGTTAGGCACTTTTCTAGCCTCTTTTGCAGAGTAGGTTTCCTTAATCAATAGCCTGGATACTTCGGCC
>CAZKOJ010000061.1:0-22799 GCA_964554365.1 uncultured Clostridium sp.
ACCTGCGACCTCATGGTCCCAAACCACGCGCGCTCCCATCTGCGCCACACCCCGGTATTCAAACAAAACTAACATATTTTTTTATTTCTGGTCGGGGTGACAGGGATTGAACCTGCGACCTCATGGTCCCAAACCACGCGCGCTCCCATCTGCGCCACACCCCGATATTCAGGAATTTCCTGAACCATCTTTGAAGTTGTTATCAACTCCCTACAACATAGACTATTCTACACGATATATTTAAATTCGTCAATACCTATTTAAAATTTTTTTTAGTTTTTTAATTTAGATAGCTTTTATGCTTGGATTAATCTTCCCATCTTCTATTTTTATTATAGCTACACTATTAAATCCATCCCTAGGTACAGCAGGGCTTCCCGGGTTTACAAACCAGATACCATCTTCATATGCTATCTGAGATATATGTGTATGTCCAAAAAGTACTATATCTGCTTCCAACTCCAGTGCTTTATACCTTATCCTTGCTAAATCATACTTTACATCATATCTATGTCCGTGTGTTATAAACACTTTTTTATTTCCAATAATCTCTACTTTCTCACTAGGTACATCTACTGCAAAATCACAATTTCCTTTAACATTTATAATTGGTCCATTATAATATTTAGATACTTCTTTAATGTCTTGAACATTATCTCCTAAATGCACAATTACATCTACTTTTCCTATTTTTTTTATAGCATTTTCAATAACCCATATATATCTATGCGTATCACTTATTACACCTATTACCAATTTTTATTCCTCCTCCATAATTCTTTTAATTTCGCCCTCCAACTTATTTAAAGCATCTGCTCTATGACTTATGGAGTTTTTTAAATTAGAATCCATTTCTGCAAAGGTCATTTTATGCTCGGGTATATAAAACAATGGATCATATCCAAATCCATTTTTTCCTCTCTCTTCTCTTATTATTATTCCTTTTGTTTCTCCCTGTACTTTTACAACCTTATCTTTTCCTACTATAAGTACCATTGCACATATAAACTTAGCTTTTTTATCCTTATCTTTTTTATTTTTTAATAAGGTTAATAGTTTTTCATTGTTTTTCTTGCAGTTTCCATGCTCCCCTGCAAATCTTGCTGAATAAACTCCTGGTGCTCCATCTAAGCATTCAACCATAAGCCCTGAATCATCAGCTAAAACCATTGAGTCATCTGCAATACTATATATTTCACTAGCTTTTTTATAAGCATTCTCCATAAATGTGGTACCATTTTCTTCAACATCCACATTTATACCTGCCTCTTTAAGAGATAATATTTCCATGGGATACTTTGAAAGTATTTGTTTTATTTCTGATATTTTATGATTATTATTGCTTGCCACTATCAGCCTCTTCATTTTCTATCACCTGTTCCAATCCATAATGAATCCATTTTCAAACTTTCTTTTTGCACTTGAATCATGTGTTTTATGCCCTTCTCACCTAAAAAAAGCAAATCATTTAAATCTTCTCTTGAAAAAGGACTTTGTTCTCCTGTACCCTGTACTTCTATGAATTCGCCTGAATCTGTCATTACTATATTCATATCAACTTTAGCTCTTGAGTCCTCTTCATAACATAAGTCTAACATTTTAACATCATCTACGATTCCTACACTTATAGCACTTACAAAATCTCTAATTGGATATACATTAAAAGGGCTTTTTTTATGAAGCTTATTTACAGCATCTACTAATGCTATAAATGCTCCTGAAATTGCTGCTGTTCTTGTTCCACCATCTGCTTGTATAACATCACAGTCTATCCATATTGTTTTTTCTCCTATAGATTTAAAATCTACTATAGATCTCAACGCTCTTCCAATTAACCTTTGTATTTCCATAGTCCTTCCATCCATTTTCCCCCTATTTATATCTCTAACCTTTCTGACTTGGGTAGCTCTAGGTATCATATTATATTCACAAGTGATCCACCCTTCTCCTTTTCCCTTTAAAAAATGAGGCACTTTATCTTCTATTGAAGCTGTACAAATCACCTTAGTATCTCCAGTCTCTATAAGCACTGACCCTTCAGCATACTTAGTGTAATTTCTTGTTATTTTTATATGTCTAGTTTGATCGTTTTTTCTTCCATCAATTCTCAATATTATCCCTCCGTAACCACTATACAAATTTTAAGTGAAGTGAAAACTCCACCTAAAATTAAGTTCACTACACATTCTACTTAATCATTATACATTATCTAGAAAAGAGTGTGAATTAAAAATTTTGCCTGACTTATATTATTTTTTCCTCCAGTATAAATAATTCATCTCTCTCTGGTGGTCTCACTTCTTTTTCTATATCTTTATCTACTAAAATACTATTTTCCTTAGTAATTTTACCTATTATAGATGCATTAATACCTTCATTTTGCAGTATATTTACTAATTTTTCACCATCTTTAGTTGTTATAAGCATGCTTCCAGATGATATAAATTTTAAAGGATCTATGGCATATTCTTTACATATTTTTTCTGTTATATTGCTTATAGGCATTTTTTCTTTATGTACTTTAAATCCCAAATTACTGGATTTAGCCACTTCCCATAATGCTCCTAAGACTCCACCTTCTGTTATATCATGCATTGAATTTACACCAAATTTTCCTGCTATAAGCCCTTCTTTAACCACACTTAAGCTATCTATGTATTTTTTAGCTTCTATTATTTCATCCTGTGTTAAAATATTTTTAATTTTATCTTCATAATCATTTACAACAATGTTAGTTCCTTCAAGACATAATTGCTTAGTAACAATTACATCATCACCTTGTTTTGCCCCTGAAGTAGCTACAGCCTTATTTTTTATACCTTTTCCAATGACAGTACAAGATATTACCATTTTATTTACAGCCCTAGTTACCTCTGTATGACCACCTAAAATTTCAATATTCAATTTTTTAGTTTCTTCTCCTATTTCATTCATAACCGTTTTAATATCTTCTAAAGACGAGTTCTCCGGAGCTAATATTGTTACTAAAATTCCTACAGGTTCTACTCCACAAGAAGCTATATCATTACAATTTATATTAACTGCTAATTTACCACCATTTATCTGAGCTCCTGTTATAGGGTCTGTTGAAACTACACATTCATAGTCTCCAAAATTTATTACACTACAGTCCTCTCCTATTCCACTTCTAATCCTAACATCATCTCTTAATACTCCTCTTGAGTTATCTATTATGTCTTTTAAGTCATCCCAGTTCAATTTTCCAACTTTCATTAAAAATTCTCCCTCTCTATAAAAAATAAACAAGCACTATTTCACACTCTACTTCATATTATTTATATAAGGATTAATTTATGGTAGGTGTATGTTTTGAAATATATTGGCCCATTTTTAAGAATCAACAAATTGAAAAAAGAAAATATAGAACATCAACTCTTTTACTTAGCAAAAGAATCTTTAAGTCAAATTGTACTACATTCTAAGTGTGGAGTATATACCTCTGTTAAAGAACTTAAAATAAAAAATTTACCTGATTATGATACTAGTACCTTTAAAAATCTTTACCCTCTCCTATGCATATATAGGAAAGCTAATCCCAAAATTGTAACCATTGATAATAATCTATGTTGGGATGAAGAAAATTTCAAAAAAGAAATAGACATTGATAGTAATGCTTTAATGACTCTTTCTCTTTTAGAATTATGTCATTACTACAAGCGTTTTGAAAATGTTGATACTAAAAAATATAACTTAAGTAAAATTTATATGAACCTATGTAAAAAACAACTTGAATTTTATGCTTCCCATTTTAGAAACGAAGAGGGTGTTTTCGTTGATAAAAAAGAGGAGAAAGATTCGCACAACGGTGATATATGCTTTGAAGAAAAAAACAAAAAATTTAAATTTTCATCACAAGCCTTACTTATGGCGGCATATTATAGATATTCTTCTTTAACTGATGACGAAGATAAGTCTAACTATGAAAAATTTTCACTAGATATACTTGATATGTTTTCTCAATTTAAAGAAGATCTCTACGCATTATCTTATGAAGAAATATTAAAGTTAAGTTTAGGATTAAACATTTTCTATAATTATTCAAAAAATAATAAGTGTAAAGTTCTACTATTAGACTTATGCGAATTATTATGTGATGGATTTAATGGCAATGAAGATACTTATTCATTTTCAGATAATTGTTTAGAATATGATTGTATAAAATATATAAATTATACTCTTTTCTACAAAAATACGGGAATTATTAAATTTAAAGAAAGTTGTGAGGAAATTTATAATAGACTTTTAAATCTTTACAATCCTGAAAAAGGTATTTTCTTAAAGCATACTGAAAAAAAAGATATTACTTTTTCCTGTGTTGAAATATCATTATACCTATTGGTTTGTTTACTCCACTCTAATATAAGCAAAGACGAAGACGACGACGAAAATAATTTAATTATATTAGATGTATTCAAACGTCAACTTATTGATTCAGGCATTATTTTAAGTTGGCCAGAAGCACCTGATTTGAATGATGCTGAAAGATATATGAATTATACATTGAAATCTGAAGATTTAATAGATGAACAATATTTCAGAATGCCATCAGTTCCTACTCCAGAAAGTTGTGAAGTTCCTCCAATATTTATAAAACATATTGTTTATAGTAAAAGAAAGGAAACTTTTAAATCTCCTAAAATTTCCTTTGACAGTTATAGAAATATGTTTATATTTTTCCTTATTGTATATCTCTTAAAACCTTAAAATAAAATTTAGATTTTCGGGACATAATAATATAACTAAAGCGTAAATTTTTTTAATAAAATTCCGCCTGCTTTATAGGGAGGTATTTAAAATTATGATGAACATAAACTGTTCCGAAAACTGCATACATGCAACAAATGGGAAATGCACTTTAAATCATGTTGCGCCACTTTCTAATATTTTTAGTACAAAAGCAGACTGCGCTTATTTTTCTGCTAAAAAATCTTTCAAAAAAAATTTCCCTTAGTTACAGAGGGAAATTTTTTTTCACTATTTTACTATACTTAACTTAGGCACATTCAAAAAAATAACTAGTCAGTTTGCTAGTCTATTTCGTGTCATACTTCGTTAGCAGAACCCTTTGATAGAACAACTATCAGCGGGACCAGTACAAAATATCCGTCGCATCTTTGACTTGTTATTTTCTTTCATATGCCTTATCTAAAAGCATATTTCCTTTTTTAGTTGTATAAATACCTTGTATATCATTTTTTTTACAAACAATTATGTTATTAAAGTATATGGGTATGACAGGCATATCTTCCATTAATAAATTTTCAGCTAATCTTAAAAATTCTATTTTTTTAACTCCTTGTTTTTCCATTTTAACTTTCATTAAATTATCGTCAAATTCCGTATTTTTATATCCATAGAAATTAAGCTTAGAGTAAGAAACCCAACTTTCTAAGAATGCTGTTGGATAATTGTACATAGCTTCATAATCAACTTTTGCTATATCATAGTTATCTCCTTTTATTTCATCATTAAACTCTTCTACATCATATCCTTCACATTGTATTTTTACATCTAAGTTAACACTTAAATTTTTACATATAGTCTCACACACTTTTTTATTTTCTACCGTGTTTATATAAATCATCTTTAAAATATCTTTATTTTTATTGTATTTACTATTTTTAATTAATTCTAAAACCTTATCCTTTTCTGCGGTTTGCAGAAAAAAATTTTTGTTTATATAACTACCATTCATTCCATCACTGACTCCTGGTGGTATGTATGATAAGCTTGGTTTTGCTGAATCCTTTAGTATATCCTTCGTTATGTTATTTCTATCAATAGATGCTGCTACTGCTTTTCTAAAATTTAAATTTCTAACTATACTATTTCCCTTTAAATTAAATACTAATGATCCAACAGTATAAGAAGGCTGTTCAGTAGCTTTACCTAATTCGATAAGATTTTTTAGTTCATTTATTGGGGGACTTATAAATACATCAACCTTATTACTTTCAAATGCTGCAAGTGACGCTTCACTTCCATCATTACATGATATATAAATCTTATTGCTTTTAACAGAATCTCTATCCCAATATTGATTATTTCTATTTAAAATTACTTCATTGTTTTTAGAAAAACCACTTATGGTAAAATATCCTGAATATAATATGTCTTTATAGTCCTTTTTCCAATTTTTTAGTTCAGTATTCATTTTTCTCAAACTATATATAGGTTCCGATAATACATTTAAAAAATAGTTGCATGGATAATTTAATCTTATTTCTAAAGTTTTCCTATTTGTGGCCTTAATTGCAACATTACTAAAATCACATTTTCCATTTTTATAATCCTCGGCTCCAAATATACAATAAAGTTGATAAGCATATATATTATTAATATCTTTATTTAACATCTTTTGAAAAAATCCAACAAAATCTTCTGCAGTAATATAGCTTCCATCATTCCATTTAGCGCTATCCTTTATCTTAAAAGTATAACAGGTTTCATCTTTACTTAAGTCCCAACTTTCAGCTATAGCTCCATTTATTTTCCCCTTATTATCAATTCGTACAAGTCCTTCAAATAAGTTAATTAATAAATCTTGCTGTCTTATATTATAGTTACTAAGCATACTTAAATCTTCTGGCAATTTTCCAATATTATATACTATGCAATCTTTTACTTTTTCATTTTTACTACTCTGTACATCTTTTTCAACACAACCACTTAAAAATATAAAATTTATAATCAGCAAACCTGAAATAATTTTTTTCATAGAGTTTCTCCCTTTTTAACAATATATTTTAATTATTAACAGTTACACAAAAAATAAACAAAATTTATATATAAATCTTGTTTATTTCTACATTCTCTATGGTAGATATTCTAAAAAACTTATTCTATTAATATCTAGTTGTTTTTTTATAAATTTTATTACATCTATTTTCTGTACTTTCTTAAATAAAATATTTGCTTCATATTTGTTTATTTGCTCTTCAAAAAAACCTGTAGTAATATAAATACCCCTGTGTACATTACATCCTTCCAAGCAATTAAGAAACTCTTCATAATCTTTCAATAATACTTTATCCTTTTTATGATATTTGAACAAAAATTTTTTTCGTTCCCCTGTAAGTTCCATAAGTAACATATGTGGATTTTTTAAAATAATTTTATATTGTATGTTATAATTCCAACAACTTTTGGTGATATTGTCCAAAACTTCATCTATGCTTATTTTTTTTAATTTTACCTTTGCTTTATAAATTTCACTTTTTTTGCAATTTAAATATGAGTTATCTACTATCACCCTCACACTTTCCTCCCAAAAATTACTAAGCATTAATTCATTATATGATTATAGAAACAATTTTGACACAAGTTATATTTAGTATTGAATTTTTATGTTATAATACTGTGGTAGCTGTAATTTTGAAGTATTATGTGAAAATTTTTACTTTAATATTTATTGTAAAACAAGGAAAATTTTATAAAAATAATAGATTTTAAATATAAATACTAGCAAATAATATAAAGAAAGGGGAGAATCGTTGACTTTAAATTTCATTATAAAAGTCGACGGATTTAAGATGATATTAATCGTAGAGATAATAGGTATATTGACTATGTGCACTATGATGTTTGTTTTAATTTGGGGATTTATAATTCTTACTCAGATATTAAATCAATTAAGATATAAGAATTATTTAATGGAAAAACTGACTCAACATATATATACTCTTTCAAGAAAAGATGAAGACGTATAGAAAAAAGGCAGTCCTTTTAGAACTGCCTAGTAAATGTTAATATACCTTCATAAGTATGAAAAATATAGTTCCAACTGCAATCATAACGCAAGTTATAGGATACATTATGTTATTACGACTAGATTTAAAGTCAAACATTTTAATGGCCCAAATGAGCATGGTGAAACATATACACCATTGTAAAGTATAGTAACTATTAAAATACTTTACATATGTAAATTGATATGTAGTAAGGAGTGTTAATATTAATGTAAGAATAGTTAAACAAACTCCTATCCACCCTACTAGATTTATAGTTTTTTTCATTTTTCCTCCTCCACACATAGTACATTTTGTGTATAAGGTAAATCAATTTTATCATAAACCTTTTTTAACCTTTTGTAAATACTAACTAGGTGCATTTATTTGAATATTTTTACATTTTTAAATCAACTCTTGAAATTCTTTTTCATTTATAGTTTTCACACCAAATTCTAATGCTTTATCGTATTTTGAACCAGCTTCTTTCCCAACTAAGACATAATCTGTTTTTTTGCTTACACTTCCTGAAACCGTAGCCCCAAGGGATTCTAGTTTTTCTTTTATACTAGTTCTAGTATAGTTCACTAAACTTCCAGTTACCACTACCGTTTTATTGTTAAACAAACTTTGTAATATTTCTTCTTGTTCGAAAAATGGCGTAACTCCTAATTCTAATAATTCATTTATACTAGTTATTATTTTTTCTTCACTGAAAAATTCTACTATACTTTTTGCAACGATTTCTCCTATATCTTTAATAGATATAAGTTGTTCCATATTACTTTTTTTTATATTTTCTAAAGATTTAAATGTTTTACTTAAATCCATTGCTGTTTTTTTGCCTACATTAGCTATTCCTAATGCATATATAAAAGATGCTAAATTACAACTTTTACTTTTTTCTATAGCATTTATAAGATTTTGTGCCTTCTTTTCTCCAAATCTATCTAGTTGAACTAATTCTTCTTTTTTTATTCTATATAAATCTCCCATAGATTTTATATTAAGTTTTTCAAAAAGCTGCTCTGCAGTTTTTTCGCTAAACCCTTCTATATTCATAGCTTCTCTACTTCCAAAATGCACTATACTTTTTACCATTTGTGGCTTACAAGATAAAGTATTATCACAAAAATAGTGAACCCCATCTTGTACTAATTCACTTCCGCAATAAGGACATTTTTCAGGGGGACTTATTTCTCTACCCAATTCTAAAGTATCTTCAACTGTACCCATTATCTCTGGAATTACATCGTTAGAACGGCGTATAAAAACATTACATCCTATTCTAACACCTTTTCTTTTTATGTCATCTATATTATTTAATGTAGCCCTTTTAACTGTAACTCCAGCTAATTCTACAGGCTCTAACATAGCAGTTGGTGTTACTCTTCCGCTTCTCCCTACATTCCATTCTACATCTAAAAGCTTTGTAGTTGCCTCTTCTGCTTCAAATTTATATGCTATTGACCATTTAGGAAATTTTATTGTATAGCCTAATACTTCTCTTGTTTTCATATCATCAATAGCAATTACCACTCCATCTATATCATAATTTAATTTATTCCTTATACTTTCTACATATACTAATTCTTTTTCTATTTCTTCTACATTACTGCATATCTTCATATAATCATCTTGTGGTAATCCCATTTCCTTTATAAACTCCATCATTTCCACATAATTTCTAAATGGGGTTCCTTCATTATAGCCAACATCATAGAAAAAAGCAGAAAGTTTTCTTCTTGCTGTTTCCTTTATATTTAAATTTCTTAAAGCCCCTGCAGCTCCATTTCTTAAGTTTTTAAGGGATATATTGGCATTTTTATTATATTCCTCAAAGGCCTCCTGAGTCATTATAGCTTCGCCATGTACTTCTATAATATGTTGATTGTTTATTTTTAGTGGTAGTGATTTGATAGTTTTTGCCTGTAAAGTTATATCCTCGCCAACCATACCTGTACCTCTTGTAGCAGCCTTTGTAAGTATTCCATCTTCATTATAAGTACAATTTATAGTAAGTCCATCAAATTTTTTGGTAAGCACATATCTAAGGTCAGGAAGTTTTTCATCATTAGCAGCATTATACTCTTCTACTACTTTTTTGTTTCTTATATGCCATTCTGTAATTCCCTGTATAGTCTGTGATTTGTCCAAGCTCCATAGTCTACTTTTATGAGTATATTTTTGAAACTCAGACAACACATTATCTCCAACCCTTTGTGTTGGAGAATATGGAAGTACTATTCCTGTTTGTTTTTCTAGTCTAACTAATTCATCATATTTTAAATCATAGTCTTTATCTGAAGCACTTGGATTATCAATCACATAATATGCATATGCCAGTGCATTTAATTCATCAATAATCTTTTTAATATTTTTTAAATTAGCATCACTTATGTCCATGTTTTAATC
This sequence comes from uncultured Clostridium sp., assembly GCA_964554365.1. GTDB lineage: Bacteria > Bacillota > Clostridia > Clostridiales > Clostridiaceae > Clostridium_AM. The sequence goes on from CAZKOJ010000061.1 coordinate 10,164, forward strand.
TTACCTCCTTATAGGAATTCTAGTTGAGCTACTCCATACATTAAGTTTTTTATTCCCATTTTATCGAAAACTATAGTAAGTTTTGTATTGCTTCCATTTGCAGCAACCCCTACAATAGTACCTACTCCAAATTTATTATGCTTAACTTTTACTCCTGCTTTAACATCTTCAAGTTTCAATAAATTAGGATTTTCATTTTCCTTGCTTGAATCCATTATATTATTTTCTATCCTAGGAGCTATACTAGGAATTGCAAAAATATTTTTATTAGAATGAATATTAAAGTTTGCTAAACCTCCAGTATTTTTTCTTGGACCATTATCATATTCTTTTAAATCATTTGATATTTCATTTATAAAATCTGATTGCGAGTAGGATACAGTTCGCCCAAAAACTCTTCTATTTTCTGCAGAAGTCATATATAACTGTTCCTTAGCTCTGGTTATACCAACATAGCAAAGTCTTCTTGATTCTTCCATCTCACTAAAATCATTTAATGATTGTGATCCTGGAAATATTCCATTCTCCATTCCCACCATAAATACTACAGGGAACTCTAATCCCTTAGCACTATGCACTGTCATCATAACTACAGTGTCAGCCTCTTCATTGAAATTATCTATATCTGAAACTAATACAACTTTTTCTAAAAATGCCGATAAGGATTTATCCTCTGAAGAACTTTCAAATTCCACCGCTGCAGATACTAATTCCTTTAAGTTTTCTATTCTACTTAAAGCATCTATATCTTTTGAGTCGTTTAGTTCCTGTAAATAACCAGTTATGTCTAGTATTTCTTTTATAAGAGTTGAAACAGAAATATCATCTTTGCTTCTTATAAAACTATTTATTAAACTTACAAATTTTTTTATAGAAGCTATTCCTCTTGCAGGTATGTTTAATACTTGCTCAGAATCTAATAATACACTATACATACACTCGTCCATAGAAATTGCAAAATCTTGAACTTTTTTTACAGTGGCTTCTCCTATACTTCTTTTAGGTACATTTATTATTCTTTTTAAGCTTACATCATCAAGAGGATTATTTATAAACTTCAAATATGCCATTATGTCTTTAATTTCTTTTCTATCATAGAATTTTAATCCGCCGATTATTCTATAGGGAATATTTGACTTCATAAAAATATCTTCAAAAGTACGTGATTGAGCATTTGTCCTATAAAGTATCGCAAAATCTTTATATTTCTTATTTTCATTTCTCATAATTTTTTTTATTTGTGAAGATACATAGCTGGATTCATCCATATCTGAATAGGATCTATATACCTTTATTTTTTCTCCACTCTCATTTTCCGTTCTAAGGATTTTATCTTTTCTTTCTGCATTATTTTTTATAACATCATTTGCAGCTTTTAATATGTTACCCTTCGATCTATAGTTTTGTTCCAGCTTTATAACTTTTGCTTCAGGATAATCTTTTTCAAATCCTAATATATTTCTTATATCTGCACCTCTCCATGCGTAAATACACTGATCATCATCGCCAACTACACATATATTTCTATGATTTGCTGCCAAAAGCCTTACTAACTCATACTGTGATTTATTTGTATCTTGGTATTCATCTACCATTATATATTGAAACTTTCTCTGATAAAATTCCAAAACATCTGGATTTTTTTTAAATAATTCTACAGTCTTATAAATTAAATCATCAAAATCTAAAGCATTATTACTTTTTAACTTCTGTTGATATAAAATATATGCATCTGCAATTTTATTTAATCTAAAATTATGTTCGTTTTCCTGCTTGTATTTCTCTGGTAATATTAAGTTATCTTTCTGTTCTCCTATTTTACTTATTATTTCTCTGTTAGTTATATCTTTTTCATTTATATTTAATTCTTCCATACACTGTTTTATTAAGATTTTTTGGTCATAGGTATCATATATAGCAAAGTTTTTATTATATCCAAGTTTGTCTATTTCTCTTCTTAGTATCCTTACGCAACTTGAATGAAAAGTAGATACCCACATATTGTCTACTTCATTTCCAACCAAAGTTCGTACCCTATCTCTCATCTCACCTGCAGCTTTATTTGTAAAAGTTATAGCTAAAATTTTTGAAGGATATATATTTAAATCATTTACCATATAAGCTATTCTATAAGTTAATACCCTGGTTTTTCCTGATCCAGCTCCTGCCAAAATTAATAGCGGTCCGTTTACTGTTACAGCCGCTTCATACTGTTCTTTATTTAAAAGCATTTTTAAATCCATACCATTCACTCCCTGGTTTTTTACTATAGTATTTGTTTAATATTATATCATTATTAATCACTATTTAATCATTATAAACATAAAAAATGTGTTGATTTAATCAACACATGTGTTAAAAACTTAATAACATAAACCTGTTATTCTTTATTTTATTCGCTTAATCTCTCTAACACTATGTTATATCCTTCACTGCCATAGTTCAGACATCTATTTACCCTACTTATAGTAGCAGTACTCGCCCCTGTTGCCGCTGCAATATCTAAATAAGTTTTTTTATTCCTTAACATTTTAGCTACTTGAAGTCTTTGCTCTAATGCTTTTATTTCATTTATTGTACATATATCGTCGAAAAACCTATAACATTCCTCTTTTGTTTTTAAGCTTAATATTGCATCACATAAAAAATCCATTTGTTCATTTTTTAACTTGGATTTATACTCTTCCATGAGCTCCACTCCTTATTTACTATACATTTTTGTTTATTATCTGTTTTCATATAATTCTATCACGATTTAACGTATTAATCTATAAAATCATAATAATTTTGTAAAATAATAAATCATGTATTATAAAAATAAAAACAGCCCATTGGGGCATGGGCTGTTTGCTCATAAATAAAAAGGGGGCTATTCATTCCTTTTATTTATCCTGCAAAATAATTATATTAAAGCTATTGGCAAATTTCAAGTTATTTTTTTTAACATTAAAGCATAAAATATGTATTAATTTGTTGCAGTTCAACTTATAATTAGGTGATTTGTACAAATTTTACAGCATAATAAAATTACCTACAGATTTTTAAGAATTTCAACTTCTTCTTCAGATAATTCTCTGTATTCTCCTTCTTGTAAATTTTCATCTATATCCAATGGTCCAAATTTTATTCTCCTTAAATAAACTACATTTTTATCTACACTATTAAACATTCTTTTAACTTGATGAAATTTTCCTTCTTGTATTGTAACGCGAACCCTTGATCCATCTTCGTCACTTTGTAGAATATCCAGTTTAGCAGGAAGGCATTTGTATCCATCATCTAAAAGAATACCTGCTTCAAATGTTTTTATATCTTTTTCTTCAACCATCTTATCTATTTCTGCATAATAAACTTTGTCTACATGCCATTTAGGAGATATTAATCTATGATTTAATTCTCCATCATTTGTTAATAATAAGAGTCCCACTGTATCTTTGTCCAATCTACCTACTGGAAAAGGATCGAAGGATTGATACTCTGGATCTAATAAATCTATCACTGTTTCATCATAGTTATCAAATGTAGCTGATACTACTCCATCAGGCTTATTCATTATTAAATATATGTATTTTCTATAATTTATAATTTCACCTGATACTTTTATTTCACTAGTATTAGGGTCTATTTTTACCCCACTATCCTTAACAATCTTATTATCTACTTCTATTAAACCATCTTTAACTAAAAACTTAACTTCTTTTCTTGTGCCATACCCTAAATTTGCTAAAACTTTATCTAATCTTTCCATAAGATATCCTCCTGCTTATATGTTTCTGTATTTTAAACATAGTAGTATTATAACCTTTTATCCACATAAAAAAAACTGCTAAGCAGTTTTTTTATTTACCATAATATTTCATAACTTTTTTAACATAATCTCTTGTTTCATAAGGTAATTTAGAAATCCCTGAAGTATCTTGTACTCCCCTGTTTTGAAGCGTTCCAGGTCCTGCATTATATGCCGCTAATGCTAATTCTTTATTATTAGCATATGTATTAAGCAATGATTTTAAGTACTTTGTACCACCATCTACATTTTGTCCTATATTATATGCATCTGAAACACCAAGTTCTGCAGCAGTCCCAGGCATAAGCTGCATAAGTCCCATAGCTCCTGCTCCTGAAGTGGACTTTGGGTTAAAATCTGATTCTTGTTTTATTACTGCCATTATTAAACTGCTATCTATACCATATTTTTTTGCTGCTTTTTCTACAGCTTCATCTATACTTAAATTATTGCTTTTCATATTTTCTTTCAAGTCCTTATATATGGTTCCTAGCTTCTGACCTGCACCATATCCTAGTTTACTTAAATCAGCATCTCCTAGGGCTAACTTACTTAAATCCATATTATCATTACCATCGCTAATAGCTTTAGTTAGACTTTCCATAATCAGACCAAAAGAATCTGAATTTCCCACAGCTTTTTTTAAAATTTGACTCATAAGCTGAAATTGTAGTAATTTCTCTGGACTTTTATTATCATCTATTTTCATACTTTATCAACTCCCCTAATATATTCCCTATATGTTTATCGTCTTTTAATTTATCAACTTTACATCTTCAAGGCCGTCATCAAATTATCTTGATGCCTAAGTATCTTTTTCTTCTACTGTAAATTTTATTATATCATAATCCTCATAACACCCCTTATAATATTGGCTTTTACTTAATACTAAAACCTTATACTCTCCTCTACTAAAAGGTATAAAAACATAATAGTTTTTTTTGCTATAATTTTGTACTAAAACCCATTCTCCCTTTTCCATTATATAAAATTCATATACTACATCTTTACCACCATGACTTTTAACAGTGAAAGTTGCTGACTCATTCCAGGGAAAATTTATTCTGTCAGAACTTATTTTTGTATTAGTTACTGGAAGTGCTTCATGTATCTCTGTTGTAATACATTTCTTGTAATCAAATATCTTATCACTCTCTTTATTTTTAGCAAAAACTTCTACAGTATATAATCCACTACACTTTGGAATAAATACATATGTCTTATCTTCCTTATAGTCTGTTTCCTCCACCTTGTGGTCATTTATCTTTAATAGGTATTTTACAATAGTATTATTAGTGTTTTGTGCTACTATATTTAATACTACTTTATCCCCAACTATATAGTATTCTTTAAATGGAAATAAAACATAATTAATTTCTGCAGGTATAAATTTAAACACTTGTACTATTGCAACTTGGTGACAGTCAAACTCTCTATCGGAATATTTATCCTTAACTCTAGCTTCAAGTTCATATATTCCCTCTTCTTTTGGTACAAAGCTTATCCAATTACATCTACCATAATTAATTTTTTGCAACTCTTTACTTCCTTTTCTTATTATAAAGCTATATTTTAAATCTGTTCCTCCTGAAGCGTTAATCTTAATTTTAATTACTTCATTTATTAAAATTTTATGGTTTTTATCCATAATCATTTCATTTATTTTTACAGGATCTTTACTCTTTTCATCTATAGAGAACTCTAAACACTCACAAGCTTCATATTTTTCTTCAAAGCTTTTATCCTTAACCCATAAAAACACCTTGTAATTGCCAGGCATACTGGTTTTCCATTCATAATTATTACTTCTTATATATCCTGAATCTTCAATGCACTTGCCCTTCATTATATATCTATATAATACTTCTTTTCCTCCAATAACATCTGCCTTTAGCGTTATAACTGTTTCACATAATTGTGGAGAATTTAAATCTGTTGTAAAATTTTTTATACAAATATCTTTATATTTCTTTACTGTAAAATTTATTATTGCCCTGTCATCAAAATATTTATTAGAATACATGTCCTTTACTAAACATAGCAATCTGTATTTGCCAATTCCATATTCCACATAACTTACAATTTTTTTTGTTGAATAGTCTTGAACACATTCCGTTTCACCATTGCTATTTATTTTAATAAATTTGTAAAGTATATCTCTTCCTTCCTCGTAAGATGCTTCTACTTTAAATGTAAGTTCTGTATTTTGAAGCAAATCTGAAGTAACACAGCTAAAATCTTGTATTTTTATTTCTTTTAAATCAATTACATCAAATTCTACAGCTTGAAAATCATCATAATTATTTTGGGAATCAATATTTTTACATTCTACTAACATTTCTCCTTTACCTGGTGACTTCACTACCATTGAAAGGGTATTGTCTGCTGAATAATCCTTTATAATTTCCCACTTATTATCAACTTTAAGCCAATATCTAAACATAAGCGAAAATTTATTTGTAGATACAAATAAATTAACTTTTTCACCTAAATTTAGTTTATATTTGTCTAAAGTAATATTGTTTATTAATTTTTCTTCTACTTTTCCTATTATATAGTTTGTTTTTGACACATAATCATAGCTTTTTTCACTGTTTTTTTTTCGAGCTTGTACCATTATTATATATTTACCTTCTTCTTTAGGTAACCATTCAATATTAGATGATTCACTAAAATCTTTTAAAGTATTCCATATTCCATTACATCCTACTATATATTTAAACATAAAATTTTCTTCTAAGGTGTTGTCTACACTAATTATAATTTTCGAGTTTTTTTCTTGGGGACTTTCTAAACTATACTTTATTTCTAACTCATTCATCTTCTGACACATCCCTTGTACATAGTATATTTAATTTACATTATACTATAATTCCATATTTTGTAATAGGCTTTTATTTACATTTATACTATAATTTAATATTAAGGCTATTATATTATGGAGGTAACTATTATGGAAATTTACAATGCTGTATTAAAACAATTTAATACATTAGAGATTTCATTAGACAATATAAGTGATTTTAAATCTTATGAATTTCAAATAATAAATGGCACTACAAATTTAATTATTGAAAAATATTCAGTAGTAGATAATTCTTTAGAACTAGTATTAAATAAAGATATAGATATAAAAAATGAAAGTTTTATTATTTACAAAAATATAAAAGAAAAAATAAATTACTTTCCTTTATTTAAGAGTAAAGATTTTGATGATAAATTTTATCATGATTTATCTTTAGGGTGTATCTACAATAAAAACTACACTATATTTAGACTTTGGTCCCCTCCTGCTGCTGAAGTTACTCTTTTACTTTTTCATAAAGGTGAACCTTCTAAGGATGAAAAGGTATCTAGAATACCTTTGAAAGAGAATAACGGACTATGGTCTGTTGTACTAAGAGAGGATTTAAAAGGATATTATTATAATTATGAAACTAAGATCTATGGCAAAATTAATGAAGCTGTAGACCCTTATGCAAGGGCTGTAGGCGTTAATGGTTTGAGAGGATCCATTATTAATATGGATGAAACTAATCCAGAAAATTGGGCAAAAGATTTTTCTCCAGAGCTTAAAAATTATACAGATGCAATAATTTATGAAACTAGTATAAGAGATATCTCATCACATGTTCTTAGTGGCGTTATAAACAAAGGAAAATTTTTAGCATTTACAGAGAATAATACTAAATCTAATAAGAATTTATCTACCTGTTTAAGTCATATAAAAGATTTAGGCATTACTCATATACAACTTATGCCTTTTTTCGATTTTAGTCATTTAAGTGTGGATGAAAAAAATCCAGTAAAATATAACTGGGGATATGATCCTCAAAATTATAATGTTCCTGAAGGTAGTTATTCAACTAATCCAGACAATCCAGTTTGTAGAATTTTGGAACTAAAAAAAGCTATTAATAATATCCATAGTAATAATTTATCTATAAATATGGATGTAGTGTATAATCACATTTGGAATGTTTATGAAAGCAATTTCGAAAAAATTTTTCCTGGATACTATTTTAGAGTTTTGGATAATGGTACACTTTCTAACGGAAGCGGTTGTGGTAACGACACTGCATCAGAACACACAATGGTAAGAAAATATATTATAGACTCTATAATATATTGGGCAAAAGAATATCACATTGATGGATTTAGATTTGATTTAATGGGATTGTATGATATAACTACCATAAACTTAATAAGGAAAAAATTAGATGAACTAAATAGACCTATAATGCTTTATGGAGAAGGATGGGATTTAAACACTTCTTTAAGCGAAAATTTAAGAGCAACACAAAATAATGACATAAAACTTCCTAGTATTGGTTTTTTTAATGACAAAATAAGAAATCATATAAAGGGAGACATATTTGATATCTATGACAGAGGTTTTGCTACCGGTAAAAAGTTCATTGAGAATGATTTGAAAGAGTCTATATGCGGTGATTTTTCTTCTGCTGATAAATCAATAAACTATGTGTCCTGTCATGATAATCATACATTATGGGACAAAATAGATTTAAGTTGTAAAGATTATAGTATAGATGATAAAAAAAGAATGGTGAAATTATGTGCATCCATTATTTTCACCTCTCAAGGAATTCCTTTCATATATTCTGGAGAAGAATTTTGTAGAAGTAAAAAAGGCTCTGGAAATAGTTTTAATAAATCAGATGATATAAATTCTATAAATTGGAATTTAAAATATGAGTTTATAGATGTATTTTCTTATTATCAAAAACTTATCCATATAAGAAAAAACCATAATGCTTTTAGAATGGTAAATAATGCTTACATTAAAAAACATTTATTTTTTTTAAATAATACACCTGAAAATCTTATAGCTTTTATACTAAAAGATCATGCTAATGGTGATACGTGGAAAGATATATTAGTTATTTTTAATGCTAATAATGATGCTACAGAAGTATCTATTCCATATGGTACTTGGACTATAGCTTTAGATAGTAATTTAAATTCAAATAATAAATCATTTACAGGGAATAATATAAAAGTAGACAAAATATCTACCATTATATTGTTCACAGAATAAATTTATTATTTAAATTTTAAAGGAGAGTGCATCATGAGTAAAATAGATAAATATGATCCAGACTATCCTTATAAAAAGGAAGGAATAACTACTGGCAATTCAGAAGAGGGATATCCTATTGTAGAAAGAACTTCTAACGCACTTCTTTATCCTGAAGGACCTAAAAATGATGTGGATATGAATGATATTAAAACTTTTCATTAGATGTTAACTTTTTTCTACTATAATAAAAGTTAACATCTAAATAAAGTATCATAACATTGATTTATTCTTAAAAGAACTTACTAATACATATATTTGGATTAGTAAGTTCCTTCTGATTCTCTATTGCAATCATGATTTATCAATTTAACTAAATTTTTCCACAATCTTTCATCATCTTCTTTTGATCTCTTTTTAATACTTGAGGTTTTTCCTCCGCCTCTTCTTACCTTGGCACCTATATGCCTTTCAAAAAGAAGTTTATCTATATTGTTATCATCATAAATATATCCTTTAGGGCTTATAGCATATGCTTTTTTTCCAAGAGCCATAGCTGCCACACCAAAATCTTGTGTAATCACTATGTCCCCTTTTTTACTTTCATTTATCACTGCCATATCAACACTTTGGAATCCTTGGTCCATATATTTAACTGTACTATAATCACTAGTTATAACATGTGCTATATCACAGTACATAATAATGGGAATCCTATTTTCCTTACCTGCTTTTTCAATAATATGTTTTCCTGGACAAGCATCTGCATCTACTATTATTCTCATAAAAACTCCTTTTTCAGTTAACCTAATTTACACTTTAATCGAAATGGGCCACAAATTTAGAGTGGCCTATGCTTAAATATATTATTCTAAAAACTAAAGTCTTTGTTCTAATTCAGCTTTAATATCTTCAAATCCTGGTTTTCCAAGAAGAGCAAACATATTCTTCTTATATGCTTCAACTCCTGGTTGATTAAATGGATTTACACCTAATAAGTATCCACTCAATCCACAAGCCTTCTCAAAGAAGTATACCATATATCCAAAATGATATGCTGTTAACTCTGGTATATTTACTATGATAGCTGGAACATTTCCATCATTGTGTGCTAAAACAGTTCCTCTAAATGCTTGTTGATTTACAAAGTCCATAGATTTTCCTGCAATAAAATTTAAACCGTCTAAATTATCCTTATCTTTCTCTATTACAATCTTTTTTCTTGGATTCTCTACATTTATAAATGTTTCAAATATAACTCTTAAGCCTTCTTGCACATATTGACCCATTGAATGTAAATCTGTAGAAAAATCTACTGCTGCTGGGAATATTCCCTTATTGTCTTTTCCTTCACTTTCTCCGTATAACTGTTTCCACCACTCTCCAAAATAATGCAAGCATGGTTCAAAATTAACTACCATTTCTGTAGTTTTTCCTTTTCTGTATAGTGCATTTCTTGCTACTGCATATTTATAAGAATCATTTTTATCTAAATCTGGGCAACTATATGTTTCTCTTGCATCAGCGGCACCCTTCATCATTTCATCTATACTAGCTCCTGATACTGCTATTGGTAGAAGTCCTACTGGTGTTAAAACTGAAAATCTTCCTCCCACATCATCTGGAATTATAAAAGTTTCATAGCCTTCTGCATTAGCTAAAGTTTTTAATGCGCCTTTTGCTTTGTCTGTTGTAGCAAATATTCTTTCTTTAGCTTCTTCTTTTCCATATTTCTTTTCCAGTAAATCTTTAAATATTCTAAATGCTACAGCAGGTTCTGTAGTCGTACCTGATTTTGATATAACATTAACTGATATATCCATTCCTTCTATAGTTTCTAGTAAATCTGCCATATATGTTGAGCTTATGCTATTTCCAACATAGAATATAGCTGGATTTTTCCTCTTATCTTTTGGTAAATTATTATAAAATGTATGTGAAAGCATTTCTATGGCCGCTCTAGAACCTAAATAAGATCCTCCTATACCTATAACTATAAGAACATCTGAGTTCTTTCTAATCTTTTCTGCAGCTTTTTTTATTCTTGCAAATTCTTCTTTATTATAATTTATTGGTAAGTCCACCCATCCTAAAAAATCACTACCTAATCCAGTTCCTTGGTGGAGCATTTTATGAGCTTCATTTACAAAGGGTTGTAAACCTGTTATTTCATGCTGTTGTAAATAAGGCATGGTTTTGCTTAAATCTAGTGTTAAATTTTTTGACATCTTCCTACCTCCAAATTATTATTAGTTTCTTATATTGAAATTTTAGTTCATTTATATGCACAAATCAAGTTTTAAAATACATTTTCTTCATAAATTTGTAAATGTAAACATTTACTTAAGGAAATTTTCTTGAAATTGTTTTTATTCAATATTAATCTATGCAAATTTTTCACTAAAAAATTTTAAATTCATTTTTATTATTCTCTTAATATAAGTTTTTTAGAATACTATTAGTAATAAAAAACTAAGCACTAGCAATTATTCTAGTGCCTGTTTTCAATATATATTTCTTTAAATCATCATAATTCAAAAAATAATTTAACAAACTTAAATTATTGCATTATATTTATTGTATTGTAAATAATATTAGTGAAAAAGTTTAAAAGGAGGTACTAGTAAAATGAATCCAAAAGCAAGAGATAGTATCCATAAAACTAAAGAAGCATTAAAAAGTGCTGAAGAAAACTTGCAAATAGCTGCTAATGAAGCTGAAAATACAAATATTAAGAACCAAATAAAAAATCAGTTAACTGAGGTTACTAATTCCCTAGAAGAATGTCAGAAAATAGCCTCTGGATTGAGTCAATATCGAACTGAGAAAAAATTTGAAGGCATTCATCATTAATTTAAGCTCTATTTACAATAAAGTAGCTTAATGTTTAAATTAGTCCATTGTTTTTTTATAAGAAAGAGCTATCTCAAATAGAAAGTATTTCTAAAGTGAGATAGCTCTTTTTTAATAAAAAAATTTAATTAGTAGTAAAAAAATGCATTATTAACCACATACAAATATTAACAATAAACCTTTATAGGTATTACAGATCTATTCCCACTCAATAGTTGATGGTGGTTTTGAAGTAACGTCGTAAACAATTCTGTTTACTCCTTTAACTTCATTAACTATTCTTCTTGAAACCTTATCTAAAACTTCATAAGGGATTCTAGCCCAATCAGAAGTCATAGCATCTGAAGATGTTACAGCTCTTAATGCTATAGTATGGCAATAAGTTCTTTCATCGCCCATAACTCCTACAGATTTTATATTTGGCAAACAAGCAAAATATTGCCATATTTTTTCTTCTAATCCTGCAATAGCTATTTCTTCTCTAAAAATAGCATCTGCTTCTCTTGTTATTTCTAGCTTCTCTTCTGTAATTTCACCTAGGACTCTTATAGCAAGACCTGGTCCTGGGAATGGCTGTCTCCAAACTAATTTATGAGGAATTCCTAACTCTTCTCCTACAGCTCTAACCTCATCTTTAAACAATTCTCTTAAAGGCTCTATTAGTTTGAATTGCATGTCTTCTGGAAGTCCACCAACATTATGGTGACTTTTTATTGTAGCAGAAGTATTTGTTCCACTTTCAACTACATCTGGATATATAGTTCCTTGCACTAAAAAACCTATATCTCCAAGCTTATTAGCCTCTTCTTCAAATACTCTTATAAATTCTTCACCTATGATTTTTCTCTTTTTCTCCGGATCACTTATGCCTGAAAGTTTCCCTAAAAATCTATCTTCAGCATTTACTCTTATTAAGTTCATATCAAATTGATTTTTAAATATCTTTTCAACCTGGTCT
>CAZKOJ010000062.1:0-22370 GCA_964554365.1 uncultured Clostridium sp.
CGCTTAAATATATTATTCGAAAAACCGTCCGTTTATTAAGAAGGCCTAATGCTTCCCTCATTTAAAACTACCTATCCACTCGATCAGCCCATCTTGGGTTCCTCGTAGCTTAAATCGTCCTGATTCATTATTGGAAACTCCGACTCATTCTTCGCGGGAGTAAGCGATTCACACCAAATTAAAAATTTGGGTTCTCTGCTCAAAACGTGAAGCATAACTCCTTCTAAATTCACTGTACTATTTATGTCACATTTCGCTTACAATTTGCTAATGAACAAAATCCTTTGGATAGCTTTTATGTTTCATTATTCCATACTCCAGCATTAGTTCCTGTGCTAGGTACTTAACTCCTTTGCAGTGTAAATCTCCTATGCCCTCACTAATTAATTCATAAGTTTCAGAGGTATAAAATAAATCCATACTTTCCTCTAATCCCTTACCAGTTTCTTTTGAAAACTCAAGTACTATATTTTTATATAAAGATTGCAGCAATATTTTATTTGCTTCCATAATTACACTTCCCTATATTCTTCATATTTTAAATATTTATCAATAATTTTTTGATTAATAATGCAAATTTGATGATTAGGCTTATAATACTGTAATTTTTTTAGAGCTTCATCTTTCCCAATTAAATTTTCTTTATAAAGCTCTATCGTGTTATATACTCTATCATCAGCTATACCGCCTATAATCATATCATATTCTAAATAAATATTACTTCCTTCTCTGCACTCTAATATAAAGTCTAACCACTCTATATCATAACTTAAAAATTCTTTTACCTTATAATTTTCCTTAACTTTATCTATTGGCAAAATATAGCTATTTAAATACCCTTTTTTTCCTCTTTTTTTAAACTTGCTTGTCCAATTAACTGCCTGTTCTTCAATACCTGTTACATAAAAACCTTTTCCAAAATCTAAAGCATCTCTTGAAAAAGATATATGAGGATTTTCAACTAAGCAGTATGAACCATGATACACTAACACTTTAATGCACCTCTCTCTTTTAATACCTCTATCAAATCATCTACTATATAATGCTTACTTTGAGAATGTAATGGCTCATAACAAGGAATTATATAGCTATTAAGAATATCTGTATCAAAATTAATTAATTTATATACTTGTTTTGCACTCATTCCTAATCGTTCTGCTAGGCTTTCAACACAAAAGATAGTAAATTCTAATGTCTTTTCATCCATAACAATCACCTCTCCGTAATATTTATCCGATGGATAACAATTTCAATCTTCAGATGGGGAAAAAACACCTGAAACCAAGAACTCTGTTTATATGAATATTATACCCTACCATTTAAATATATTACATATCAGATAAATCTAAAGAGTAAAAGGAAGGGAGTTATATATGTGAAAGCAAAAAAGTATATTCAACAGAAAATTTAGAGTGAGTTTAGAAGGCCTTATTTTTCATATTGTTTCCAAATATTATAATAATATTTAAATAAATGTTGCAATAATCTCATAATTATTGAATTAAAATTAAATATATTATATAATAATATTAAAATAAACTTTAAATTTAACACCATAGTATTTCATTGTAACCAATCATACCCATGTTAATTCATGGTTACATTACATATAAAAGGGGTTTTATTCAAATGAAAAATCAACTTTCTCCAACAGAAGCACGTAAAAGAAATATTAATTTAATTGTTTGGACATTTTCTATTGTGGTAATTGCACTAGTTTCAGTAGTAATTTTTGCTATATCTTCAATATAATTCAAACAAAAAGTGACTTTTCACATATAAATGTGAAAAGTCACTTTTTTTGTTAACTATTAGTTTCTATAAGACATTTTAAGGATGCTCAACTTCACCATCTTCTATTTTTATTATTCTATCAGCTTTTTTTGCTATTCTTTCATCATGAGTTATTATAACAAAAGTAGTTCCAAATTCCTTGTTTATATTTCTAAATATGTCATATACATTTTGTGCAGATTTAGAATCTAAATTACCTGTAGGCTCGTCTGCCAGTAAAATCTTAGGGTTATTCATAAGTGATCTAGCAATAGCTACCCTTTGCTGTTGTCCCCCAGAAAGATTACAAATTTTAGTTTTTTTAAAATCCTTTAAGCCTACTAATTCCAAAAAATTTTCCGCCTTATGCTTAGTCTTTCTTCCTGCAAAAAAACTTTTTATAGTATGAGGCATAAGCACGTTTTCAATCACATTAAACTCTGGCAGCAAGTAGTGAAATTGAAAAACAAAGCCTATATTTTTATTTCTAATGGTAGCTAACGCTCTTCTGCTCATAGCATCCGTTCTTTTACCATCTATGTAAACCTTACCTAAACTAGGCTTATCTAAAGTTCCCAATATATTTAAAAGAGTTGTTTTTCCACTGCCTGAAGCACCTATAATAGAATTAAAAGACCCTTCTTCTATAGACAAGCTTACCTTATGTAAAACTTCCGTTTTAACTCTTCTTCCATAAATCTTACTTACATCCTTGAGTTCTATAATATTAGCCATTTTTAATAACCTCCACAGGACTTAATTTAAATGATTTTAAAGCTGGTAAAAATGCTGCTAAAGTAGAAGCTATTATATCTATTATCATAGAAATGCCTATAAATCTTCTACTTATAATTATATTTACCACGGGTATTCCTTCAGCTGTAATTATATATTTGTTAAAGCCTTTTATGTACATCATAGTAAGGAATACCCCTAAAGCTGTTCCTAAAATACCAAGCATAAATGCTTGAATTAAAAAAACGGCTCCAGCCCAGCTATCTTTTATTCCCATAGCTTTTAGTATTCCTATTTGTTTATATTTTTGTACTACACTTATGCCAAGTATGCTGATAATACTTAACACTGCGGCAAGAAGTACAAAAATTTGTATTATAATAGTACATACTTTTTGTCCCATTATACCACTAACCAAAAGTTTATTTTGATTCTTCCAATTCTCTACACTTAAATCTTTATCTGAAAGGACTTTTTGTATATTCTTAGCCTGCAAATCTGCATTATATACATCTTTTACTCCTACTTCTATTGAAGTGACCTTATCTCCAAAACCTATTAAATTTTGGGCTGTTTTCAAATCTGTAAAAAGCCAAACTCTATTTAACTTAGCTGCTCCTAAATCATAAAAGCCAACCACATCTACGGTAATTTTTTGTCCATTTATAGTTACTATATCTACCTTGTCGCCGACCTTTAATCCAAGTCTTTCCTTTAGGTCTTTACCCATAATAGCTTGTCCTTCACCTGCAAACATAGCTCCCTCATAAATTTTATTTTTAATATCATATAGAGATTTAATATCTGGAGGCATAAAGCCTCTAATCTGTACAGGCTCTGTCATATCACTAAGCTTTACAAAAGCTTGATAGTCAGCTACTGGAGCCACTGCCTTTACCTGTTTATTGCTATTAATAATCTTATTCTTTTTATCTTGCCAACCCTCTATTCCACCTTTATGAGAATAGATAGTAACATGCGGTGAACTACCTATAACTTTATTCAGCAAAGTGCCTTCAAGACCTCTACTTAAAAGACCAATGAACATCTGTACTGATACTCCTATAGCAATACCTAAAATTATTATAAAAGTTTGTACCTTACTATCCCTTAAAAATCTCCAAGCTATTCTTATTGATGTAAACATAAATTATTGTTCCTCCAAATATTAATCAAGTTTGAACTTATCCAGGATATTATCCATTGGATAAAGTACATGTTATATGCATTATCTTTGTGCTTTTTTGTTCCTTCTATAAGCAGGTTTCAAAAAATTTAATTTTGTTTCAGAAATAATTACAGCAATAAATATAATAATACATCCTATAATCATATTCATAGTAAATACATCTTTTAATACTATAACAGATAGAACTGCTCCAAATACGGATTCAAAAGAAAGTATTATTCCTACATGGTTAGGATGTGTGTATTTTTGAGCTACATTTTGAATGAGGAAGGGTATCATTGTACTGAAAATTATAATATAAATTATAGAAAATAAAGCATCATTATTTATTCCTGTAAATTTAGGTTCAAATATAAATGCTGAGATTAAAGATAACACTCCAGCAAAGCTCATTTGAAGTACAGAAAGTATGATTGGATGCGTACCTTTAGTAAAATGACCCACAGATATTATGTGTGCAGCAAATAAAACAGCTGAGATTAATGTAAGCCAGTCTCCTAAATTCATACTGAACTGAAATCCTTTATTAATACTTAAAAGCCCTATTCCTATGAGAGCTAGTGCTGCAGATATTATAGAATAATAACTAGGCCTCTGCTTATCTACTATCCAAACAAAAAAAGGAATTACAACTACATATACAGTAGTTAGAAAAGCTTGTTTTCCAGCTGTAGTATATTGTATGCCTATGGTTTGAGCAGTGAATGCTGCAAATAAAAACGTACCTATAATAAGTCCTGAAATAATATCCTTCTTGCTTATGTTTTTGAATTTTCTGTAAAAAATTAGAGCTAAGGTTAGAGATGCACATATAAACCTAATAGACATCATATAAAATGGTGTTACACTATCTATAGCATCCTTTACAGCTACAAAACCTCCTCCCCACAGTAATGCCACCAAAAGTAAGGACATATCTGCTAATAAACTTTTTTTACTGTCAGATCTTATTTTTTCTGCCATACTACTTATTTTCCTTCCATTTTTTAATATATTTTTATTTATAATTTTGATTAATTTAAATAGATTATGTGCTATTTTACACGTAATAATTAGTTTATTTTATTATACCACCTATATTATACCATTATTACTAAAACAGAAAATATCACCTTATTTATAAGAGGTTTTTACTTCTTATTACTTTAATATCTCATATGTTTACACAAAATATTATGATTTTAGTTTTCTCCATATTTTTCGGCGGAATATTTATAAACAAGTCTCTAGGAATATTTAATGTACTCCCTAAAAAAATAGAAGCGGGACAAACTATAAAACCTGAAGAAATAAAAGGATATATGACTTTAAAAGAAATTTCTTCAGCTTTAAATATGAATATAAAAGACTTTTATAAAAAATTATCTATTCCAGAAAATGTACCAGAAAACACAAAGTTGAAAGAAGTTTCAAAATATCTACCAGATTTTAATACTGAGAAAGCTAAAGAGCTTTTAGAAAAATAATCTTAAGGATGATTATCGAATGAAAACTGTGTATAATATAAATAACATGATGAAATTTCATCATGTTATTTATATTAGTCATATGAAAGAAAATACCAAGTCAAAGATGCGACGGATATTTTGTACTGATTCCGCTGACAGTTGTTCTATCTAAGGGTTCTGCTGACGCAGTATGACATAAAATAGACCAACAGACTGACTAGTTATTTTTTGAATGTGACTTATAGGGAGTGAATTATATGTTTGATTTAGACAGCTGTGTAGGTTTTATAACCAATAGACAAGCAAAAAAATTAGCAGAAGCTTTTAATAATAAATTATTGCCACTTGGTGTTACTAGAGTTCAGTGGATAGCAATGTATTATTTAGATAAGCATACGTCCCTAAGCCAAATAGAGTTGGCAGAAAAAATGGATATTAAACCTTCATCTATGGCTCGTCTTGTAGACAGACTTGAAAGAGATGGCTATGCGGAAAGAGCGAAAGCCCCTGAGGATAGACGAATGTTTTACGTAACTCTTACTAACAAAGGTAGGATTTTTTGGAAAGAAATTTTACCTGCAGGCGAAAAAATGGGTGATATATTCTCAAAAGACATCTGTTTTGAAGATTTAGAAATATTTAAGAAGGTATTGAATAAAATGGTAGAAAACATTCAATAGAAAATTACAAAAAATTATAATTTTTTGTAATTTTCTATTGAATTCTTCCCCAATAGTTGCTACACTAATTATTAGTAAGATAATTATTTGTTAAAGTATTTAAATAAACGATTTTAGGAGGAATATACTATGGCAACTAATCCAAGAGAAAAGTTAAATAGTTTTTTAGGAGGATTGGACTCTTTAGGTTCAACTAACAAAGAAGGCTTAGGCGCATTCATGAATTTACTTGGAACTGCATATGCACCTGGTAAATTAGATTCAAAGGTAAAGGAATTAATTAGTATAGCTATTGGTGTTTATAATCGTTGTGAATATTGTATAGTATTCCACACATTTAAAGCTTTAGAAGCTGGAGCAACACGTGAGGAAATAATGGAAGCTGCAATGGTTTCAGTAGCCTTTGGCGGCGGCCCTACTATGGCATACACTGTAACATTGTTAAAAGATTCTATTGATGAGTTTGAAGGTGACTTTAAGTAATATAACATAACAGAATAAAATTTTAAAAGGTAGTATTAAAACACTACCTTTTACCTTTAATGGAGGAAAGATAATTATGTTAGATATAGTATTAGATAAACTAAATGGACAGGCTAAAGAGGGTAAAATATGTAAGATTCATATAGCTGTTGGAGATACCATTAATGTTGGAGATAATATTTGTGATATAGAAGGAAAAAAAGGGAACTCAACTTTTAAATCCAATTTTTCTGGAGTTGTAAAAGATTTAAATATTAACGAAGGTGTCACTGTTAGTTTAGGACATATATTAGGAAAAATAGATGGTGTAAGCCCTGAAAATACAAGCAGCAATGTACAAAAAACTAATGTAGCAAGTAGAAATGTTAGTAGTCCTTCCTTCAGCTATTTTGCAGGACTAGTAAAACCTAAAAAAGAAGAAATAAGCTGTGATATAGCTATAATTGGTGGCGGTCCCGGTGGCTATGTAGCTGCCATTGAAGCTGCAAAATTAGGAGCTAATGTGGTATTAATTGAAAAGGATAACTTAGGTGGAACTTGTCTTAATCAAGGATGTATTCCTACTAAAACTTTAGTAAGATCTTCAGAAGTTTATAGCGATTTATGTAGAGCAGATGAATTTGGCTTAGCAGCTGAAAACCTATCTGTAAATATGAAAAAAGTAATTCAACGTAAAAATAATGTAGTAGAAGAATTAAGAAATGGAATCCAATATATATTAGAAAAACGTAATGTAAGAATCATAAAAGGTGAAGGTCATTTAACAAGTACTTCTAGTGTATTTGTAAAGGAAGGAAATTCAGAAATAACTGTTACTGCTAAAAATATAATACTTGCGGCGGGTTCAAAGGTTATTAAACTTCCTATTCCTGGTTCAGAGTGTAAAAATGTTATAACAAGTAATGAAGCATTAAATTTAGAGAAGCTTCCTAAAAAATTACTTGTAATTGGCGGCGGCATAATAGGTATGGAATTTGCCTTTATATATTCAAAACTTGGTGTAGATGTATACGTTGTAGAATACTTCCCTTCTATACTTGCAACCTTAGATAATGATATATGTAAAGAACTAACTTCTGCTGCAATAAAGAATGGAATAAAATTGTATACAAGTGCTAAAGTAGAAGAAATATTAGATGGTGAAGATGGTGGTTCTATTGTAGCCTTTACACAAGATGGTGTTAAAAAGTATTTATCATCAGATAAGATCTTAATGGCAGTAGGTAGAGCTCCAGCCATAGAAAATTTAGAATTAGAAAAATTCAATATACAGTTAACTGCAAATAAAAAAGCTATAGCTGTAAATGAAAAAATGCAAACTAATATAGATAATGTATATGCTATAGGTGATGCTACTAATATAATTCAGTTAGCGCATATTGCATCTCATCAAGGAGTTGTGGCAGTTAACAATATATTGGGTAAAGAATGTGCCATGGATTATACCGTGGTTCCAAGTGCTATATTTACTCATCCTGAAATTGGAACTGTGGGAGTATCTGAAAAAGAAGCAGTCCAAAAGAATATGGAAATTGAAATTGGGAAATTCCCTTTTGCAGCTAATGGAAAAGCTTTAACCTCTGGAGAAAGAGATGGCTTTGTAAAGCTTATAAAGGATAAGAATACAGGAATTGTTATTGGTGGTGCTGTAGTTGGACCTCACGCTACAGATTTAATAGCAGAGATTACTTTGGCAGTAAAGAATAAACTAACAGCAGAACAAATTACAGAAACTATACATGCACATCCAACTACTGCTGAAGCTATTCATGAAAGTGCTTTAGCTTTACAAGGAGGAGCAATACACTTTGTTAACTAATAATATACAAACAAAAATTGTTTTATCTTCTAGCTTTGATCCCTATTACAACTTAGCTTTAGAGGAGTATTTAGTAAACAACGTAGCGGAAAATGAAGTGATCCTTTATCTATGGCAAAACGAAAATACTGTAGTTATAGGAAGTAACCAAAACCCTTGGAAAGAATGTAAATGTAAAGACCTAGAGACTAGCAACGGTAAATTAGCTAGAAGGCTTTCAGGTGGTGGTGCAGTCTTTCATGATTTAGGTAATTTAAATTTTACTTTTATAGCAAGTAAAGCTCTATATAATCTAGAAAAGCAATTACAGGTTATTTTAACTGCTATAGAAAAGCAAGGAATAAAGGCAGAATTTTCAGGAAGAAATGACCTTGAAGTGGACAAGAAGAAATTTTCAGGTAATGCCTTTTACTTTACAGAAACCTCTGCTTATCATCATGGAACTATACTTATAGATGTAGATATGAGTAAACTTGGTACTTATCTACAAGTTTCAAAGGAAAAAATACAATCTAAAGGTATAGATTCCGTACAAGCTAGAGTTGTAAATCTTAAAAGTTTAAACCCAAATATAACAGTAGAAACTATTAAAAACAGCTTGAAAGAAAGTTTTAAAGAATTGTATGGTGGAAGCTGTAAAGAGTTTATTTTTACTCCAGAAGTATTTAATCTATATAATTTATATGATAAATATTCTTCTTGGAACTGGATTTATGGAGAATCTCCAAGCTTTGATATTACATTAGAGAATAAATTTACCTGGGGACATATAGAAATTGGATTGTGCATAGAAAAAGCTATTATAAAAAAATCTGTGGTATATTCTGATGCCATGGATAATAATCTAATTGTAAAAATAGGTACTATATTAGAAGGAACCCCTTTTAATATTACATCAATGTGTGAAAAAATTAGAAGTTTAAGTAAAACTTTAGACGAAGAAAATATTGTTACTCATATATGTAAATGGTTAACAAATAAGGATTTAAATTTCTAAAATAAAGGTAGCCAGAATGTTTTCATTCTGGCTATTTTTTCTTTTTTGTATAATTCGATACATAGTTTTAATATTTTTTTGAAAATAATTATACTTTTTATTTAAATTTATCATAATTACCCTATATTAATGTTTACTAATATAATTACCAATGTTAGAATATAGTACATAAATAAAAATAAGGAGATGAAAAAATGTTAAACTTTAAAATTACTGGAATTAATAAAAGCATAAAAGGAAAACTCATATTTTCTTTTGTGGCCTTAACTTTAACCTGCTTAATTTCAGTAGGCTCCATAATTTATGTGAAAGTATCTAATCAAACAAAAAATGATTATATACATTCCATAGATGCACAAGTCACAGAAGTAGATAACGGTTTTAATAACTATATTAATTCCTTTCAAGAAAATGTAAATATGTTTTCTAAATCTTCAAGTGATTTAAATAATCAAATAACATCTTACATAGACAAAGAATCCTCAGCAAAAGAAATTCCTATGACCCCTCTACAAAATGGAGAATATGAAGCTAATATTTATAAAAGCTTTGAGAATTTTTCAAAAACCCATCCTGGAGTAGAAACAGTTTCCATGGCATCTGAACTTAATGGAGGTTACTTACAATTACCTACTGTTCCTAGAGAAAAAGGATATGATCCTCGAAAAAGAGATTGGTATGTTTTATGTAAAAATAATAAAGATAAAGTAAATTTTACAGATGTTTATAAAACTAGTTCAGGTGATATGGTTATGTCTGTACTAACCTCTATAAAAGATGAAAATTCTAATTTTAAGGGTGTTGTAGGATTAGATTTAAATCTAAAAAAACTTACACAATTGACTAAAAAAATAAAAATAGGTAATACAGGCTACTTAGTTATAACAGATAGAAAAGGCACTATAATAGCCAATTCTAAAGATGAAAGCTTAGTATCTAAGAATATAAAAGATCTTAAAATTGAAAATTTAAAGGATTTATCCAAATTAGAAAATAGTTCCTTTGAGACCAAATTAGCTGACGGTAAAAAATATTTAGTATCTACTAGGAAATCTTCAAATTCTGAATTAGGCTGGTACTATATATCCCTTGTAGAAAAAAACGAAATTATACAAAGTGCTAATAGTATTGGTTTAATAATTCTATTATGTACTAGTATATTTGCAATCTTAAGTGTATTTCTTTCAATATTTATTTCCAAAAAAATTTCTGATCCAATTAAACATACTTCAGAACATTTAAGCCGTATAGGAGATGGTGATTTCACTCTACACTTATCCACTGAATATCTAAATCTTCAAGATGAAATAGGTGATATTGCAAGAGCTGTAGACAAAATGCAAAATTCTATAAAAGATGTATTGCTACACATGAAAGATAGCTCTATAACAATAGAAAATGAATCTAACAATTTATTAGCTTCATCAGAAGAAATGACAGGCTCTTCCCATGAAGTTTCTAGTGCTATACATGATGTAGCCATTGGGATATCTAATCAAGCCACAGATCTTGTACAAGCAACTAATTTTATAAGTAAGTTTGGAGATGAAATTGCTTCTGTGGTAAAAGAGTTAGACATTATTAGTAAGAACTCAGTGGATATAAATTCAAATGCTAATACAAGCAATGAAAAAATGCAGGATATGATTGCTTCTGTAAATCATATGAGTAAATTTTTTAATGAATTTTTAGTTGTAATATCAAAATTAAGTAATAATGTTAATGCTATTAATGAAATGGCTAATTTAATAAACAATATATCAGAACAGACTAATCTTTTAGCATTAAATGCAGCCATTGAAGCAGCAAGAGCTGGGGAAAGCGGAAAAGGTTTTGCCGTGGTAGCAGATGAAATAAGAAACCTTGCAGAAAAAAGTAGATCTTCATCAGAAAATATAAATGTGTTGATAGAAAATATTTCTAGTGATGCAAATGTTATTACAAAAAATACAGAAGACATGAATAAAGACCTAAAGAATCAAGTAATTATAATAGAAGACACTATAGATTCTTTTAAACACATTATAAAGTCTGTTGAGGAAGTAGTTCCAAAAATACAAAGTGTTTCCCGTTCTGCAGGTATTATAAATACAGATAAGGATAAAGTTCTTAATATAGTAGAAGGAAGTTCCGCTATTTCAGAAGAAATTTCTGCTTCATCAGAGGAAATTAGTGCCTCTGCCGAAGAAATGAATAGTGCTTCTAATGAAGTCTGTAAAACTGCAGAAGGTTTAAGCAATATGACAAAATCAATGAATGATTTAGTAAATAAATTTAAGTTATAACAAGTATTTTAAAAGAGAACGTACATAGATTTGTGTAAATCAAATTTATGTACGTTCTCTTTTAATTATCAAATAACATTAATAAGGCATCTGAAAGAAAATACCTTAAGAATCTTTAACTTGTTATTTTCTCTCGGATGCCTTATAAGAGTTTAAAATCGATACATAATTAGTATTAAGAAAGGAATACTATCATAGTACATAAATTAGCTAAAGCTATGGTTACAACAATTTCAACAAATATATATAGTATAGAGAAATTCTTAATTACAAATGATTCATAGATTATCATCAAATAAATTATTGATAATAATTATTAATTGATGTTGACTTTCAAATAATAATGTTGTAATATAAAGTTGTAAACAATAATGATTATTAATAACTTTATATAAATAAATATAGATCACAAAAAATAACTTTAATTATTAAGGAGGAAAAATCATGGGAAGCAAATCATTACAAAAATTTTTAAGTGAAAATCTTAATGACTTAAGAAATAAAGGTCTTTACAATGAAATAAATACAGTAGTAGGTCCTAATGGCCCAATAATTGAGCTTAATGGTAAAAAAGCTATTAATCTTTCATCAAATAATTATTTAGGCCTAGCAAATAACTCAAGGGTGATAGCCTCTAGCATAAAGGCTACAGAAAAATATGGTGCTGGTGCTGGTGCTGTAAGGACTATAAATGGAACTTTAGATATTCACGATGAATTAGAAACTAAGCTTG
This sequence comes from uncultured Clostridium sp., assembly GCA_964554365.1. GTDB lineage: Bacteria > Bacillota > Clostridia > Clostridiales > Clostridiaceae > Clostridium_AM. The sequence goes on from CAZKOJ010000062.1 coordinate 12,143, forward strand.
CAAAATTCAAACATACAGAAGCTGTTATAACATTCCAATCAGGATTTAATTGTAATATGGGCGCTATTTCAGCTGTAATGACTAAAAAAGATGCCATACTATCAGATGCTTTAAATCACGCTTCAATAATAGATGGTTGTAAATTATCAGGGGCTAAAAGTATAAGATACGAACATTCAGATATGAATGATTTAAGGGCAAAAGCAAAAGCTGCTAAGGAATCAGGATTATATGAAAAAATAATGGTTATTACTGATGGAGTTTTCTCCATGGATGGTGATATAGCAAAACTTCCTGAAATAGTAGCAATAGCTGAGGAATTTGATTTAATAACATATGTTGATGATGCTCATGCTTCAGGAGTACTTGGTGAACATGGAACTGGTTCTGCAACACATCATAATCTAGTTGGTAAAATAGATTTCCAAATTGGAACATTGTCAAAGGCCATTGGAGCTGTTGGTGGATATGTTGCAGGAAGTAAGGATTTAATTGATTGGTTAAAAGTTAGAGCAAGACCATTCTTATTTTCAACTTCTATGACCCCAAGTGCAGTAGGTGCATGCATCGAATCAATAAATATATTAAGCGAAAGCACAGAGCTTGTTGATAAACTATGGGAAAATGGAAGATATTTAAAGAAAGGCCTTAAAGAATTAGGCTTTGATATTGGTCATAGTGAAACTCCAATTACACCTTGCATTATAGGCGACGCTGATAAAGCTCAACAATTTAGCAAAGAATTGTTAAACGAAGGAGTTTATGCAAAATCAATAGTATTTCCAACTGTACCACTTGGAACAGCTAGGGTAAGAAATATGCCTACAGCAGCTCATACTAAACAAATGTTAGATGATAGTATAGCTGTATATGCTAAAGTTGGAAGAAAAATGGGTATTATAAAGTAAGTGTAAACAGAGTTCTAAGTTTCCGATGGGGTTTTGGGACTCCATCCCAATCTTAGAAATAGTTATCCATGGTCAATAGCTATGGAATAAATTGATAAATATAAGGAGGAAAATGACATGAAAAAAATATTAGTAACAGGTGCACTAGGACAAATTGGATCAGAATTAGTTATGCATATGAGAAATATTTATGGAAACGATAATGTTATTGCAACTGATATAAGGAGAATAGATGGAAACAAGGTAGTTGAATCAGGTCCCTTCGAAATAGTTGATGTTACAAAGGTAAAGGAGATATTAGATGTAGCAAAAAAACATAATACTGATACAATAATACATCTTGCAGCTTTGTTATCAGCAGTTGCAGAAGCAAAACCAACATTAGCTTGGGACATTAACATGGGTGGATTATTCAATGCATTGGAAGTAGCCAGAGAACTAAAATGCTCGTTTTTCACTCCAAGTTCCATTGGTGCTTTTGGACCTTCAACACCAAAGATTAAAACACCACAGGATACACTTCAACGTCCTCAAACTATGTATGGAGTAACTAAAGTATCTGGTGAACTTCTTTGTGATTATTATTTTAAGAAGTATGGTGTTGATACTAGGGGAGTTCGTTTCCCAGGACTTATATCCTATGAAACATTACCAGGTGGTGGAACAACGGATTATGCAGTAGATATTTATTATGAAGCATTAAAAAATGGTAAATATACATCCTTTATCGATAAAGGAACTTACATGGATATGATGTATATGCCTGATGCTTTAAATGCTATAGTTACTCTTATGGAAGCAGATCCTAAAAAACTTATTCACAGAAATGCATTTAATATTGCAGCTATGAGTATTGATCCAGAAATGGTAGCAGCTGAAATTAAGAAGCATATACCAAGCTTTGAAATTAGTTATAATGTAGATCCAATAAGACAAGCAATTGCTAATTCATGGCCAGATTCTATAGATGATACTGCAGCAAAAACAGAATGGGGTTTTAATGCAAAATACGATTTAGCATTAATGACAACAGATATGTTAGCAAAATTAAAACCAATACTAGGAATAAAATAATTTAATATAAAACTTTAGCATGGCAAGAGCCATGCTAAAGTTTTATATAGGTTAATTCTACTGTTATATTTCTAATGGCAAAACTTATTCCTTATCTTCTTCCTTACTTTTTATCTCTTTATTGTCCTCATCTAAAAATCCACTATCCCCTTTCATTTTCTTTCCCACTTTCTCAAAGTGATTTTTATCTCTACGCAAATAAATTATTGTTACAATACCTGCAATAACAGCTCCTGATATTGTTAATAGTGCCCATAATGGTAATTTGGTTTTAAATTCAATATATTTTGCTTTCTCCCATATAGTTCTAGTTACTTTAACAGTTTTTGTTTCCTGAACATTTATATTATGTAATTTTTTATTGTTATCTAATACAGATATTTGTCCATCTAATTTTGTCAATATATTTCTATCACTTAATGCAGTATTTAGTAATTGAAGGCTTGTACTATTGTCATATAATATAACATATATCCGTTTTGAAGTATCCCAAGGTGACCTTATAACTTGAAATACAACTTTATCTTTTAATGTTTCAGGAATTAAATCAATGTCTTTTTTAATATCTAACTTTCCATTTTGTGAAGGAACTACGTATAACTGTTTTTTTATACTTTCTGGTATTTTAGCATTACTATAAGTTCCTAAAAATATCATATTCATCTTTTTTTGTTTATCTGTTGGTTCATTGTTATTACCAATTGCATCCCAATCAAATACTTCACCTGTGTTTTGTCCTATACGTGTTGACATCATCGACACCGTCTTTAAGTTAACTGGATCTGAATAATTTGGTAACCCCACAAGCACCTTTTGAATATCATTTCCAAATTTCGTATAAAAATATGGAAATATTTTCATGGAAGGTTGAATACTCTCTTCTCCTGAAACCAAACATACCTTTGAATAAGAGTTTATAACAGTCCATGCACTATCATAATAATCTTTAGAACAATCCACTTTACCTAAATAATTGTAACATTCAATAGAAACTTTTATTTCTGGTAATTTTAATGCACTTTCAGGTATATTCACCTTTAAAGTACCATCTTCAGCATTAGCAACTGTTAACTTTGCACTATTTTCTGGCATACCATTTATGTATGCTGTAATAACTGATCTATCTGAGTCTAATACCTTAGAGTGCTTAAATTTTAATTCAATATAAGAACCTTTTAGGTTTTGTATGCCTTTTGGTTGAACAAATGATAAATCTACTTTTTGGTGAAACGCACCTTTTAAGTTTATATCTGAATATCCAAAGTCTGAAAACTTGTAAACACCATTTGCACTAATATCTTTACCGTTGTTGTTTTTTGGTAAATTAGAATTAATTCTTATTGAATTAGCTGTAATCTGTTTTAGCAAGTTGTTATCTGATATAAAATCTACTGCTTTATTTAGTCCAACTCCATCTTCACCAGTTACAACAGTATTGTAACCTAATCCATTTCCTTGTGATATGGATAAATAGCCTTCATCTTTTGATAATTTATTACTCCCTATATTCAATAGATTATTACCATTAGTAAAGGATGAATACGGCCCAATAAACACCTTATTTCTATTTATTTCTTCATCGCTTCCCATAAGAACGTTATAATCTATGTTGTTCTTAGAAATGTACATCTTTCCTATTGAAGAAGATATCTTGAACAATGACAATATAGAATTATTATCTGTATTTTTAGGTACTATAAAATCAGTAGATAATGTATCATCCTTTAAAAAATTATCACAATATATAGGATAAAAATTTGACATTGAAGCATTTGGATATTTGTCTACTGTTACATGTAATTTTGAATCCTTATGAAGAATGACCCAGTTACTTGGATTATCAATATCTGCACAATCACCTTCTATTGATCTTTGGTTACTCTGAAATTTAATCTCATTAAGACCATCTATTCTTAACTTAGAAACAGGTAATTTTATATTCCATAAACCTGATGTTGTATTTTGAATATCGTAAATCCATCTCGTATCAATTGGATAATCATTAATAAGTACTGTAATATTAGAACGATTATTAATCAGCGTATTAGAAAAAGTAAAGTGTATCTCTACATAAGAATTATCGGTAATGTTAAAACCTTTGGGTAAATTGAACCAATATGAACTAGTATTCTTAGGTAAATTAAATTTTTGATCATCCTTAAATATTTGAATATCATAAGCTGTTTCTTTATTATCTCCTATTGCAAGAACAATAGAAGGAACTGCAAAAGTAATTGCTAACGATAACACTAGCAATCGAATTAAAAATATGAATTTTTTACACATTTCTACCTCCAAGAATTTTTAAAATTATGTTATATTAGAAACATTATTTTCTTTAATATCCTCTAATCTCATTTCTGTAAGGCCATGATTAGTTTTTTCCCAATAAAATGGCTTAACCATTAGCTGTATTAAAGCCTTATAAGCTGCAACACTCATCAAAACCCAATATATAGGTGATAATAATGAATACTTAACTAATCTATATGAAAATGGTTGTCTATTCTTAAGGGAACAATCTCTAATAACCCAGTACATTCCCACTCCATTAGTATATGTAAACATAAAATTGCCAAAAAACAATTGAAAAGCAGCAATGTAGTAAAATACTCCTGGAAACATAATTTTTATCCAATTAGCTTTAGTAAAGTACCATAATATTAACATTGACCAAAATATAGGGTTAATAAGTGGAAGTAAAGGTGTTCCAAGTATCATCCCTTGATAACCTATAAATCCTTTTAAGCCTAATGATTTGTATAATTGTATTGGATGCCTCATATGCACTAGCCACGTCTGCATATAACCTTTTATCCATCTTGAACGCTGTCTAATCCAGTTTGGCAAATCTGAATTTGCTTCTTCCCAGGTACGAGAATCTACAACAGCCGTGTTATAACCTTTTTTGAATAATCTTACACCTAAGTCAGCATCTTCAGTAACATTAAAGGGATCCCATGCACCAACCTCTCTTAAGAAATCAATTTTAAAGTGATTTGAGGTTCCTCCTAGTGGTATAGGTGTTTCAATTTGCATTATTCCAACCAGAAGAAGTTCAAACCACATACTATATTCCTGTGTAAACAATCGTGTTAAGGTGTTCTGATTACTATTAAAATAGTTCAACTTACTTTGAATACAAACATAACTACATGGCAAATTTTTAAAGGATAAATATACTTTTTTTAATTGGTCTGATTCCGGTCTATCCTCAGCATCATATATTACCACATATTCTCCTTTTGCTCTAATAAGTCCATAATTACAGGCTTTAGGTTTCGTCTTTGGAGTAGTTTTAGGTACAATAACAGCTGAATATTGCTCTGGAAGATTCATTTCTTTTACGACCTCTATAGTTTCAATATCATCTTCCTCAAGGAGTATGCAAACATCTAATTTATACTGTGGATAATCAATGTTCTGTATATTGTTAATTAAGCTTCCAATTACTTCTTTTTCTTTATAAACAGGTACTAAAATAGTGTAAACAGGTAACTCTTTTTCATCTATAGCCTCTATTTCCTCCTGAGTAAAATGTAATTGTGCATCTTTATAAGAACCTTTTAAAACTATATACAATTTTAAAATTGTCATTACTGCATATATTCCTTGAAAAAACAAATTCAAACAAAGTAATGTTGCTTTATAATTAACTATGGTAAATACTGCTATAGTAATACAAGTTGCTATTAGTGTTATTAATTGAGGTTTAGAAAATGTTACAATAGCTGAATTTTCTGGTTGCTCATCATATAATTTAAAAACACTTTCTTCACTTTGTTTCTGTTTGTAGACTATATCCCAAAAGTTATCTATTTCAATCATTGTGGCCAAAACCTGTTCAACTGGTTTATCAAGATATTTTTCAATTTCTTTTAACTCTTTTCCACCCAATAATTCTTTCACAGCAATTATATATGAATCGTTTCTTGAATTTACTATTATAGCATTATACTTAAGTGCTACATCATAGGGCAGCTTTTTAGAAACCTCTTCATCAAAATTTTTACCAACTCTACCAACATTGTTTTGTGTAGCAAGGTATCGATACAATCTTTCAGGTTTTATAAATTTTAAAAACAGTAATATATCTCCTAATCTTCCTCCACTTTTCTTCTGTAACTCAAGAGCTTCCTGCAGCTGTTCATTTGTTATCTCATTATTTTGTACAAGCATTTTCCCTAATGGTAGTCTGTTTTTTGAATTTAAAGTTAGAAAATTATCTAATTCTTGCTGATTAATAAAACCTAATGAAACTAAAACATTTCCTAATCTTCCCCCATTTTTCTCCTGATAACTTATACCTTTTCTTAACTGTTCTGCAGTTATAGCTTTCACATAAATCAAATACTCACCAAGTTTTGAAAATTGGCTGTTTGTAATATATTCTGCTAGTTGTTGCTCAGGTATAAATCCATTTTCAACTAATATATTTCCTATAAGCGCCTTGCTTTTTTCTTGTATTTTTAATGCAATTCCTAATTGTTCTTGAGAAATGTATCCTAATTTTAAAAGATTATCACCTATTTTATTTGTGCTTTTTTCCATATTACCCAAACCTCATCTCTTCACAATAATCTTTTATATTTTGCTTTTTTACACTTATTAATTTTAAAAACGTAATATTTACTCATATAATAATTAAAAAAACTACAACAGATAATTCCTATAAAATTTCCTGCATATTTGTTAAACTTAAACAAATTATAAAAGACGATTAAGGCCATAAGCTTTATAAAAATCCCCACTGAGGATACTAATACATATTTAACAAATTTAATATTGAATAACTGATTTTTAATTTTTAATTTATTATGGGTTTTATCTTTATCTCTCCATGTAATAGAATTGTTTAAAATATAATTTGATATTATAGCTAAAGCTGTAGATATAATTCCGTTAATATTAACAGAAATTAATGGCATTATAAATCCCATTAATGCAAATGTACCCATGTCTACAAAAACTCCAGATAAACCAACTAAACAAAAGAAATAAAATCTCTTATCTTCTTCACTTCTTTTTAGTAAACTCAATAAATGGAATATATATTGTAATTGAACCTTTAATGACATCTTTGAATCACCAAAATTTCTATTACAAAACTTATAAGGAATTTCAACTGAATTTTCATATTCTCCTATAACTAATACTTCCATTAATATTTTCCAACCAACAGTGCATAGCTTTTTGTCCTGAATTATTTTCTTTTTAAACATAAACATACCACTAGTAGGATCTGAAAAAGGTCTTATTTTTTCTAATAAAAATTTCCCCATATATCGTGCAGTGGCTGAAATCAATTTTCGAAATATGTTTAAGCCTCCATCACTTCCTCCAGGTATGAATCTACTTGGAACTACAATATCTGCTCCTTCAGATATTGTTTTTACCATATCCTCTAGTATTTCCGGGGGATGTTGTAAATCTCCATCCATTACCGCTATAATATTCCCCTTTGCAATGTCAAATCCTCTCACTACTGCTGAGGAAAGTCCAACTTTATTATTTCTATGTTCAAACTTTACTTTTTCATCTTTATCCGCAATAGCTTTTATTATGTCAGTAGTGTTATCTATACTATCATCCATAAATATAATTTCATATTCTATATTTATTAAAGTCTTTTTTATTCTTCTAACTAATTCTTCAATATTTTTCGCCTCATTATATACTGGAATAATAACTGACAACATTAAATTCACCACCCATCATTCGGTTTTTCAAGTGACAATATTAGTTAATAATTTACTTTAAACAGCCTGTACCCATCAAACTCTTTAATCATTATGCACCACTCCATTCCGTGTTCATATAATTCAGGATATTGAACATTAATGGCATCTAGCTTTCCAATCCCAGCTTTATCTGGAACTAATATATATGTAATCCCATATTTCCATGGATTTTTTACAGCTTCTTTAAAATTCAAACTACTGCTTACCACAAGATTATCAACATTCTTTACATTTACTAATATACCCGAAGTTAAAAATGAATCTGATAGTATAAATTCATCACTTAAATCATCATTTATATAATTTGCAACTTTACGACTATCATTTGAAATAATTAAATTGTGTTCCTCTTTTGAAAGATTAGTATCTAATAAAGCTCTTCCAGTTAAAATTGAAGATACCAATAAGGATATGCATAATACGGCAAAGGTAAATTTTTTACTATTTTTACTTGCTTCTGATAATTCATAAGGTACCCATGCAAAACATATAGGTAATGAATAAGAAAAAAATCTTAGCCATCCGTAAGAAGCTCCTTTAATCAGCATTATATAATGGAAAGCTATCATAATAATTACCATTACTACTAAAATTAAAAAATCGATTCTTATTAATCTTCTACTCTTAATTCTTACTATAATAATTCCTATAAATAGTGGTATAAATGGTAACGATCTTTCTAAAACATAGTTTAATGCATATAGTGAATTTGTAATTAATACAGCATATTCACTTTGTGCTGTATTTGAATAAGCTGAATTTAAAAAATACAAAGGATTTCCAGTTATAATCCAATTAAATAATACCCATAGAAATATTGAATATAAAAATGGAGTATATAAAATTACAATACTACTTTCTGCATAAAAATATTTTTCTTTAAGGTTATTATTAGGAATGAATTTTCTTTCCCTTTCACTAAAAAAGATAACTAACACAACACCTATTCCAATTGCAAATGCAAAAGGTATAGCTTCATATCTACAGAAAAAAGCAATAGCTAAAGCAAAAGCAATTTTAATAATATAATTTGCAGTTCCTTCTTTAATCCATAAAGTCATAGATAAAACAATATAAATAATGGTAAAGAAAAATATAATTTCACTCATTCCATTACATCCATAAAAAAATATAAATGGATTTGTTGCATACAGCACTATTAAAACACCACTATAAAGCTTTGGTATTTTTAATCTGATAAAAACTCTATATATGGAAATGCAACTTAATGCAGCAAATAATGATGTGATGATATCAGCTGATATTCCAGAAGACACTATGGGTCTCCAGAACTTGCCTAAAGCTACCAATGGTAACTGTAATACACTGGGTAATGGATTCCAAACTAACCCGATGGAAGCAAATCTTTGTGGCTTAATAAACAAAACATAAAATGAATTAGCAGTTCTACTTAAAGCATCATTTAATACTATTTCCTTAAAATATCCAAAATAAATACCTACAGCCAGTTCACAAATAAATATAGTGAAAAACATAAGCATTATATCTTTTTTTTCTGGTTCAGAAAATTTATATGTAATATTAAAATGCTTTTTAATGTTATTCTTAGTGGTATTCATCATAAAAACTCCTCAATATAAAAACTCTTCAATACAATATTCTTTTTACATTTATATACAATATTATTTTTATTTATTACATTCCTTTATCTTTTTTATTATATTACTCTATGATTTTTCCTTAATCTTACAGCACTCACATAGTTACATATGTTTTTTTAGAAAATAAAAAACCGGCCAAACTATTTTATAATAGTTGGTCGGTTGCACTACTAACTCCCTATATGCAAAGTACCCAGTTAAGCATATAGTTCAACATTTCCCAAATTAACAATATTATTTTAATGTACTTTTTCTTAATAATTCTTTAACTTAAATCAATGAAATGTTTAAAAAATTAACTCTTTTAACATTAAATTTTGTATTTTTTTATACATAAATAAGATTTTTAATTGCAATTATTCTACACATTCTATGTAAATAATTCACATAAACTTATCACTTTTACAAATTATATGTTATATAGTTTAATATGTCAACAAAATTTTAATTGAAATATAGTCTAATTAAATTTACAGTCAAATGTCTTTACCCATATATTAAAAAAATAGGCCTAATGCTTCACATTTTAAAACTTCTGTGATTTGAACCAATACGATTCAATCCGCCAATAGTCCAAAAGATGGACTAACTCAGAGGATAAGTAGTTTTAAAATAAGAAAAACATTAGACCTTCAGTTTAAAATTTGCATATTAATATTATGCTACTTTTTCAATATCTTTTTCTTTATTTTTATTTTCTTTAAAGGATTTAAACATTATAAATGCTGTATATAATATAACTCCTGCTACTAACCATTTTAAAGTATTAAGTGGTAATGATCTTACAAGGTATGCAGCAATTAAAACTCCTACTGGTCCTAAAATAGTGATAGCCATAGATGTTTTAGCTTCATAAGCATCTTCCTTTATAAACTTCATTGAT
>CAZKOJ010000063.1:0-22192 GCA_964554365.1 uncultured Clostridium sp.
CATGTATAAAGCCTATAATAAATGGAATAGGATTTGATTTTAAAGAAGTTGCGAAATTGCAATTCCCAAAGCAGGCTGATTACTCCACACTGCCTGAGATATAAAACAGTCCTGACCGAACCTTTTGTGGTATCTAATATAGAAACATTAGGGAAGCTAACTGATGTCAAGTGAAAATTAAAAATAACTGTTATATGAAAAAGGGCATAATTAATAGCCCTTTTTCTATTTTGTATATTTTTCAAAGGATTATCTAAAATCTTCAGTATCTTAGACACAAAAAGTTGAACTTTTCATGCAATTCTTCTAGCTAAATCTTCACATTTTTGTTTAAAAATTAAGTATGAGGTTGTCTTTATAAAAGGCCTAATGTTATTGTTAATAAGTAATGAGAATGATTTTGAGAGGATGATAACGATGGAAAAGGTCATAGAAGAATAAATGTGATATGATATATTTATTTGCTAATGATAGTGTATTAGATTTTTATCCTAAATTTGGTTTTACAGCTGTGAGCGAATATCAATATTCTAACATAATGAGCATTATGATTATTAATCAATAAAAAACTTATATAAGAATATCTACATAGAATCCACTAAATCCATTTATGGGCTAGTGAACAAGAGCTTTATAATGTTATAAAGCAGATAAAAACTACATAATTCAAACCTGTCAGTAGGTAGCATTTAAAGACAGGACAAATAAGTAGAAAACATTTAATATAGAAATAGAGAGGAGCGGTTTTATGAATTGGCTTGACGCAATGAACAAGGCAGTAGAATACTTGGAGGATAACATTACTGAAAAACTTGATATTGAGAAGGTGGCCAAAATTGCCTTATCATCCACGTTTCACTTTCAGCGTATGTACCATATGATAACCGGTGTTACAATAGCTGAATATATACGGAGAAGAAGGCTTACACTGGCTGCACAGGATATTATATCAGGTGAAAAGATCATTAATGTAGCTTATAAGTATGGATATGAAACGCCTGAAGCATTCACAAAAGCTTTTGGAAAAATGCATGGAATGAGTCCCTCGGCTGCGCGCGAGCCGGGAGTAAATCTCAAGGCATATCCCAAACTATCCTTTCACATTTCAATAAAAGGAGATAAAGATATGAATTATAAGATTGTTGATAAAGGAAGTTTTAAAGTAGTAGGTAAACAAACAAGGATAACTATGGTAAACGGGGAAAATTTTAAACAGGTACCAAAATTCTGGGATGATTGCATGAGCGATGGTTCATATGAGTGGATTAGCTCAAAGGCAGGCAAGCTTGGTGTTTTAGGTATATGTAAGGATTTTGCTGAATGTAAAGATGAATTTAATTATATGATAGGAGTTGAGGAAATCAAAGACACCCTTCCGAAAGGATATATTTCGGAAACTATACCGGCAGCAACCTGGGCTATATTTGAATCAGTCGGGGCACTGCCTGAAGCTTCACATGATCTTCTTCGAAGGATATTTTCAGAGTGGATGCCTTCTACAGGATATCAGCATGATTGTGCACCAGAGATTGAGGTTTATCCTGAAGGAGACATGTTTTCCTCGGATTACAGATGTGAGATTTGGATTCCTGTTAAAAAGTAAAAGGAAAGAAAATAACAAAGGAACGGTTAATTGTTTTGGACTGGATCTAAAACAATTAGCCGTTTTTTTCTTTATTAAGTAAGGAAACTTAAGATGAACTTAAGATGGTTTTAAATCCACCTTAATCTCATACATATACAATCTAACTGAAGTCAAATTTAAGAGACTATAAGAAAATACAGGAGGAAATTTTTATGAATATAATGGAAGTTAGAGATGTAAAAAAAGTGTATGGTTCAAAACATGGTGGAAGTGAATCAAAAGCATTAAATGGAGTGAGTTTTTCTGTTCAAAAGGGTGAATTTTTAGGGATTATGGGACCTTCGGGATCAGGTAAATCAACATTATTAAATGTAATATCAACTATTGATAGTCCAACATCAGGGACAATTTCACTAGGTGGAAAAAGTTTTTTAAATCTTAATGAAGAAGAACTATCAATGTTTAGAAGAAAGCAGCTTGGATTTATTTTTCAAGATTACAATCTCCTTGATACTTTAACCTTAAAAGAGAATATTATTTTACCACTTTCCTTATCTAAGGTAGATGTGGCATCTATGGAAGTAAAGTTAAAAAAAATTAGCGGCATTTTGAATATTGAAGATATCCTAGGGAAATATCCTTATGAAGTTTCAGGAGGTCAAAAACAAAGAGCAGCAGCTGCAAGAGCAATAATAACTGATCCAGAAATAATGTTTGCAGATGAGCCTACAGGAGCACTTGACTCAAAATCTTCAACAGAACTTTTAGACAACCTTTCTTTGTTAAATAAGAATAATGGAGCAACAATTGTTATGGTAACTCATGATGCATTTGCAGCAAGTTATTGCGACAGAATTATATTTATAAAGGATGGAATACTTGATACTGAGATTGAAAGAAGTGGAAGTAGAAAACATTTCTACAATGAAATATTAAGCACCCTTTCTATAGTAGGAGGTGCTGAAAATGACATTGCTTAAACTTGGAATAAATAACGTGAAACATAATTTTAAAAATTATGTTTCCTACTTTATAAGTACATTAACTTCAGTTTTCATTCTTATGATATTTTATTCTATATATTATAATCATCAAATACAACTACTTAGTTCAAATAAGGTTAAGGTTGGAGCCATTTTTAAAGCAGCAGCTTTTGTAGTTATAATATTTTCAGCTATTTTTATAGGGTATGCAAATAGCTTTTTTATAAAAAATAAAAAGAAAGAAGTTGCTATATATTCACTTCTTGGCATGAAGAAGAAGGAAATAGGCACGTTGATGTTTTTTGAAAATATTTTTCTAGGAGTATTAGCATTAATTGTTGGTGTACCTTTAGGAGCATTTACATCAAGGTTCTTTTTAAAAATACTTAATATATGTATGAAGGGGGCTGCTTCTATCCCATATACCTTTGATATTAGATCCGCAGCAATTACGATTTTTGTTTTTATGATTATGTTTTTGCTAAACTCTATAAAAGCATATGGAATAATATATAAGTTTAAGCTTATAGAGCTTATACATGCGGCTAAGGAGGGAGAAAAGAAACCTAAATTCTCCAAATTATTAGCATTATTATCACTAATAATGGTAAGTAGTGGATACTTTCTTGCACTAAAAATAAATTTGGAGTCTGGAGGAATCCAAATGCTGTATAAGGCTCTTCTTGTAATGCTGCTTGTTGTTGCAGGAACTTATATATTGTTTAACAATTTAATAATTTATATGTTTAAGATATTTGAGAAAAACAAAAAAGTGTATTATAAAGGTGAAAACTTAATAGGAGTATCTCAAATCATCTACAGAGTTAAAGGAAATTCTAATCTTCTTGCAACTATAGCTGTTATGTCTGCTGTTGCCATCACAGCACTGTGTTTCACATTTAGTTTTAATATGGTGCTTGATAAAGTTGCACCAAATGGATGTCCTTATTCAATAATGTATAAAGGCGGCAATGAGGATTTGAATAAAAGAGTTGAAGCTGTTCTTAATAATCATAAAGAAATTAAAGTAACTTATAAAACAGATATTGTAATGATAAATGGAAGTGGACTTACACAAAAATATAAAGGTTCCTTTGGAAAAGATTTAAAGGCTCCTTTTGATATGTTTGTAATATCAGCATCTGAATACAAGGATATTGTAAATAATTCAGGTTTTAATGATGGTACAGATGTTACAGATAGGCCTAAGGATATTAAAATGGATAAAGAAAATCAGTGTTTCTTTATTGAAGTAAGTAGTTTAGCTAGAGGAAGAGGAAGATTAGCTCACGACGAGCTTAATGCAACTATTGGTGAGAAAGCCTATAAATTTGATATCTCGGACTCGGATGTGAAATGTGTTTTAGGAGTTAAATTTCAAAAGGCAACTATAGTAGTACCAGATACATTTTTTAATAAGCTTTTAGATTCAAATAGAAATAATACAACTGTTATAAGAGCATATAATTTTGATAATGCATTAAAAAGTGGAAATGTTGTTGCAGATCTTAATAAAATAATTCCAAGCGACAGGCTTTTTTCCTCTTACTATGATATGTATACTGAGGTTCATACCCTATATGGCAGCTATGTATTTATAGGCATATTCTTAGGCATTCTTTTTGTTGTTTCCACTGGAAGTATAATGTATTATAAACAATTAACAGAAGCATACGAGGATAAAAATAGATATTCTATACTTTCAAAGATAGGTTTAAGTAAGAAAGAAACTTTTAGAATCGTATGTAGACAATTGGGTTTTATTTTTGTAATGCCACTTTTATTTGGTATCCTTCATAGTATATTTCCACTTGCAGCTTATATAAGATATTGCTCCGGCTTTTCAATGTCGCAAATGGAATGGGTTTTGATGACAATGGGAGTATATGCAGTAATTTACTTATGCTTTTATCTTCTCTCCATTAAATCTTATATGAAAATTATAACAAAAAATGCTGTATACTAGATATATAATTTGAAAATTGGATTCCAAGCTAATAGAATACTCCGAATCCAATAATAAAAGAGGTGTTTTTTGGAGTGAATTTAGTAAATGATGCAGATAAAAAAATATTACTTATAGATGATGAAAAAGATATAACTGACTTAATAGAGGACATTCTATTAAAAGAAGGTTTTAAGAATATTAGAAAGGCCCATTGTGGTTTAGATGGTATAACAATATGTGAGGATGAAAAGCCTGATGTAGTAGTACTTGATATAATGCTTCCAGACATTGATGGGATAGAGGTATGTAAATGTATAAGGCAATTTTCTTACTGTCCAATTTTATTTTTATCTGCAAAAAATATTGATATAGATAAAATTGTTGGATTAAGCATGGGAGGAGATGATTATATTACTAAACCTTTCAGTCCAAGGGAAATTGCTTTTCGTATTAAGGCACAGCTCAGAAGACAGCAGTATGCCGGTATAAAAGAAGTTAGTGATAGTAGAAATGAAACTATAAAGTTTGGTAATATTACTATTGACAGGTTGCATAGTCAGGTATATAGAGAGGATGTAGAAGTAAAACTTACAGCAAAAGAATATAAGCTTTTTTTATATTTAGCAGAAAACTCCAATAAAATAGTAAATAAGGAAAGATTATGCGAAGTAGTATGGGGAGAAGATTATATTGGATATGATAATACAATTTCTGTTCATGTAAGACGTTTAAGGGAAAAGCTTGAGGAAAATCCTTCTAAACCGAAAATAATAGTTACTGTAATAGGACTTGGATACAAACTTGTAAAAAGGAATGAGTAGTGTGTAGAATGAAGAAATCAGGATACAAAATAATATTCAATTTATATTTTAAATTTTTTATTGCTTTTCTTATTTTAATTTCAATTTTTATTGGAATAGTATTTTACTTATTAAATGTCAGTATTAGTAGTGAAAATAGTTATGCTAACTGGAGCAGCTGGCCTGCATACTTTACATCAAATTTCTATGAAAAAATTAGTTTCAAAGAAGGCAAACCAAAGCTCACGGATTCAGGAATAAGCGACTTAAAAAAGTACAAGCTTTGTTTTCAAATTGTTGATAAACATGGGTATGTAACTTCAGGATATAATGAGCCTACTGGAGCTCCAAATCATTATGCTCCCATAGAAATGGTTCAGTTATGTAAAACTGGGGGTAGTGCTAAAAATTATACTATGTTTGTTGGAAGTGTTAATAATAATGGAGAAAAATGGACATATGTTATAGGTTTTCCTGCAAAAATATCAAAAGTCACTATGTACTTCAATTACGACAACATTTTAAATATTAAGTTTGTTATACTGGGCATATTTATACTCATTATACTCCTTGTTGCAGTTTATGGGATATCGATGAATCGTACATTGTCAAATATAATAGTAGGTATAAGAAGACTTGCTTCCAATGCTTATATTCCTATAAAGGAAAAAGGAAGGTATAAGGATGTGTTTTATAGCCTTAATCTTTTGGATAGTAAGCTTAAAGCTAGTGAAGATGAAAGAAAAAGAAATGAAACTTTAAGAGAAGAATGGATAGCTAATATCTCACATGATTTAAAAACTCCATTATCGCCAATAAAAGGTTATGCGGAAATATTAACTGATTCTGAATATGATGTTATTTCTCAGGATGTAAAAAAGTATGGAGCAATAATACTTAGAAATGCAAAAAATGTAGAAACCATAGTTGAAAATTTGAATTTTACCTATCAATTAAAAAATGGCATGTTTCCTATAAATCTTAAAGAAGGAAATATAGCACGTTTATTAAAAGAAGTAATTATAAGTATATTAAACGATCCCAAATATGAGGAAAGAAATATTATTTTTAACTGCACAGAAAGCAGTGTAAACTTTAATTTTGATAATACACTTATTAAGAGGGCTTTTACTAATTTGTTGTATAATTCAGTAATTCATAATTCTTTAGATACTATAATAAAAGTTTCTATAAAAAAAGAGGATAAAATATATATAAAGATTGAAGATAACGGAAAAGGCATGACAGAAGAAGAATTAAAAAAGCTTTTTGAGAGATATTACAGGGGTACCAATAGCAGGGTAAGTGTTAAAGGTTCAGGACTTGGAATGGCAATTGCAAAACAAATAATAGAAGCACATGAAGGGAAAATTAATGTAAAAAGTAAGCTAAATGTTGGTACAAGCATAGATATAGAATTCCCAATTGTTTTGGACGAGATCTAAAACAATTAGCCGTCCTTTTCTATTGAACTATTTGGTATAATGAATTAAAATGAAAATATAATAGATGATTAGAGAGATGAATTAGCCAAGTCAGAATTAGTTAGTATTCACTAGAAAGTATCTAGAGTGAGAAAATCATATTAGAAGATGGTGTACTTGTGCATTACCAACAGTGCATAGAAAAAAATATAAAAGGCATTATATTAAAAAAATATGGAATGGTTAGTAGAGAACAGAATTTAGTTAAATTATTAGAGATATTATATTTAGCTGATTATTGTCAATTAAAAGAATATAAAGCGTTATGCAGAGATTTAAAAGATTTTTATTTTAGCAGACGCTATGCATCGGATGATTATGAATTTTTGACAAAGGATGAATATGATGATTACCTAAATAAGTTTTATAGATTACTAAATGAGTTGAAAAAGATAAGAGAAAGTCTTTGTGAATAGGGATTTTTAAAATTGAGGATTGAAGGTTAAACTTTTTAATACCACTAGGGGAAGATGCTGGGAGTATTAGAGTGGATAGTCATCGGATAAATTTAAGCAAGTATTGAAAACAATATTATTCATCTCAATATACTTAATGAATTTATAAAAAATATAGCCTTTCCCAGTAATGGGAGAGGTTATATTTTTTTGTAGAGTTTCTAACTGAAATAATTAATCTGTATTGGGAAAATACTTAATTGACCAATCTTGTATCATTTCTAATGCTGGAAAAAGGGCTTTCCCAATTTCTGTTAGTAGAAATTCTACTTTAGGTGGAACTTCAGGATAAACTATTTTTTTTATTAAGCCATCTCGCTGGAGCTCTTGTAATTTTTCATTAAGAACTTTTTGACTGACACCACAAGTTATCCTTTGAAGTTCTAAAAATCTCTTTGGACCATCATTTAGATGACATAAGATAACTGCTTTCCATTTGCCTCGAATTAATTCCATTCCAAGATCTATATTACAAACGTATTTTTTGCCATTATAATTAATCATAATTATCCCTACCTTATGAAAAGTTTATGAAATATAAGCATTATTATATACCATTTGAGGTATGGTATCAAATTCATTTAATAAAAATTATCTATATCAATCGTAGTAGTTACAGCATTTCAAACCTTTTGGTAAGGTATCTTACCAAAAAGTGCGTACTGGTCTATATTTTTTACTGGTGTATAATTTAAAGTAGAAATATATTCAATTTAAGAAAGTACGGAGGAGTTAAATTTAATGATTACTATAGTGGCAAAAAAATTAATAAAACAAAGCAAAGTGGAAGAATTCAAAGTTTTAGCAGAAGAACTTATAAACGAAAGCAGAAAAGAAAGAGGAAATATAGCTTACAACTTGTATGAAGACTCTAATAATCCTAATATATTAACCTTCATAGAAGAATGGGAAAGTGAAGAAGCTATTAATCTTCATAATAATTCCAAGCATTTTACTACTATTGTTCCTAAGTTCGCAGATTTACAAGAAAGTAAGTCAGAGGTTAATTTATATAAAATAATATTATAATTAGGAGGAAAACAAATGAAAGTTGTAGCATTTAACGGAAGTCCAAAGAAAGAAGGAAATACTTATCATGCAATAAAAATAGTTGCAGATGAACTTGAAAAAGAAGGAATAGAAACGGAAATTATTCATGTAGGAAACAAGTCAATTAGAGGGTGTATTGCATGTAATCAATGTGCAAAAAACAAAAATGAGAAATGTGTGCTTCCAGATGATGAGGTTAACCAGTGGATTCAAAAAATGAAAGAAGCAGATGGAATAATTTTAGGATCGCCTGTACATTACTCAGCAATAGGTGGAACTATGAAATCATTTCTAGATAGAGCTTTTTATGTTACTGGTAATAATAATGGGATGTTAAGACATAAAGTTGGTGCAACTGTTGTTGCTGTAAGGCGAGCTGGTGGAGTTTCAACATTTAATCAGCTAAACAATTATATTGATTATTCAGAAATGGTGAGACCTACTTCAAATTATTGGAATGTTATTCACGGTACAAGACCGGGAGAGGTGTTACAAGATGAAGAAGGCGTACAAATCATGAGAGTGCTTGGTAAAAATATGGCATGGCTTATGAAATTAGTTGAAAATGGAAAAGGAAAAGTTACAGAACCAGAAAGAGAAGACAAAATATTAATGAACTTTATTCGCTAATATATTCTCATTAGGTATGAATAATAAAATGATTAGATGTTAAAGGTAAATAGAGTATTTACATAAAGCATAAAGCATAAAAGCAGAAACTGATTCCAGTTTCTGCTAAATAAATTAACCTATAAAGTCCATTAAATCTTTATTAAACATTTCAGGCTCTTCCATGAATAGAATGTGACCACATTTAGGATAGTCTATTGCTTTTGCTTTAGAAATTACTTTTTCCATATATTTAGTTGTTTCTAAAGTGCAAAATGCACTTTCTTCTCCACGAGCTATCAAACATGGTACTGTGATTTTTGATAATTCTTCTCTGTAATCTTGATTTGACATAGAAACCCAACAATCTACTACTACATGGGGAGTATTTTTTCTAACCTGTTCAAATACCCAAGCCATATCTTCTTTTATTCTACAACCTGAAGTAGCAAATAATGATGGTACAAAACTTTCAATAGCTTTTGGCCAATCACCAGCTACACTAGCAATATGATTTAAGTTATCTTGATGAGTAAACACACCGAACAAGCCCATGTTCCACTCAGAATCAGCTATTACTTTTGGAGTCATATCTATAAAACATATGTTACTTAAATTATCACAACCAAATTGTCTTACATATTCTAAAATTATAGTAGTTCCCATGGACCAACCGGCTACAGTTACGTCTTTTAATTGCAAATAATCAATTAAATCATGTAAATCTTTAGCAAGTCTATCCATAGTTAATCCATTTTCAGGACGTTCTGAATCACCGTGACCTCTTAAATCATAGGTAATTACCTTATACTTCTCAGCTAGTTTTGAAACTTGTTTTTTAAAAAAACCATGATTGCATGTCCAACCATGAGTAAAAACTATAGGTTTTCCTTCTCCTTGAACTTCATAATAGATTTTTATATTGTCATCTGTTAAAAAATAAGCCATAAAGAAACACTCCTTTTAAAAGTTTATTTGAATATAATTTAATTGTTAACATTGAATTGATTTACCTGTTCTTTTAAAGTTTTAGCTACCTTTTCTAAATTGTTAGACATAGAGGAAAGTTCTTGCATAGTTGAAGCTTGTTCTTCTACGCTTGCACTTGCTTCTTCAGCGCCTAAGGAAGCTTTTTCAGATATTGTTGATATATGCTTTATAGAATTAAAAACCAAGCTCTTTTCTTTATCTATTTGTAGGATACTTTCACCTAATCTATTAACTAATTTAACCATTTCTTCTACTGAATTATTTATAGTTTCAAAAGAATTATTCGCCATTTTAGAAGCTTCTTTTGTTTCATTTACTATTATTTCTGCTTTTTTTACGTTCAGTTCAGTTTTTTCTATCTCCAATTGCATTTCTCCAATTATACTTTTAACATTTTGAGTAGCACTATCTGTTTGTTCAGCTAATTTCTTTATTTGATCAGCTACAACAGAAAAACCTTTTCCAGCATCACCAGCTCTAGCAGCTTCTATACTTGCATTTAATGCTAATAAGTTAGTTTCATTTGCTATGCTATTTATTGTTGCAACGATATCCCCTATAAATGTTGATTTATTTGATAATTCATTTACATTTCCAGAAATTTGATTAGATACTTTTATATTATCTTTAAACTTATTTGTTAAATTAGTTAGTGCTTCAATTCCATTTTTACTAGCTTCTCCAGTTTCTTTTACATGGTTTCGTACTATATCAGAACTTTCAGTAGTATTGTTAATTTCATTTCCTAAACTTGAAAGCTTGTCTACAGCTTTTTGTGATTCTGATGCTTGAACTGATGAACCTTGAGCTAATTCAACAACTGAGGAAGAAACTTGATTTATTGAAATAGCTGTTTCATCAGCAGAAGTTGATAATGTTTTAGAGTAATTAAAGGTTTCTTCAGCCTTGTCGGATATATTTTCTATAAATAATTTAAAATTTTCCTTCATAGTATATATGTCTCTACCGATATTGCCAATTTCATCAGATGTAATTCTTGCTATATCTACATTTAAATTTTTTTCTGAAATGTGGTTTATTGCAATTTCTATTTGCTCAAGATTCCTCTTTATATTAGATACGAATATGTAAGTAAAAGCACTTAATACATATAACATAATGAATAGAGCAATAGCATAATAAGTAAAACTATTTAATTTACTAAGAAATCCCATATTTATAGAATAAGATACATAAAAATAAGTAAAGCTTATTAAGATTAAAATAGCATAGATTGTTCCAAATATTTTATGTCCTAAAGAAAATTTAATATAACTTGATTCATCAATTAAATAATCATTTAGTTTTTTTTCTATAAATATATTTACTAGAAGTTTTTCGGAATTTAAATAGTTAGTTAAAAAACCTGTAAAGGATAGACATAGGCCTATTACAGCTGCAACAAAATATTGTTCTAAGGTTATTGGTATAAATATTTGAGCAACAAGCATTATACTAGGAACACCTAAAAACCATCTAAAAAACATAGTTAAACCTTCTCTTAAAGGAAACTTTAACAAGTTTTTCTTAACATTACATATTTCATCATAATTCAAGTCATCATACCCATATAGTAATTTTAGATTATCATATAAAGTTTTTTTCCTTACTGATACACCAACAAAAATATTAAATAAAATTGCTAATATAAGTGCCACGGTACCAGAAACAAACCTATCTTTCCGAAAATCGCCAATAAGAAATGTTCCTATAATTGCTATTGGCATAACTACTGCATAAGTTACTAATTCTAAATTGAGGGTTAATTGCCAAAACATTTTTTTTGCTTTCACAATAATATCATCCTTTCTAATGAGTATTAGAATATAAGATTTAAATTAAGTAATACAGTATATTTAATAAACATATTGAGGGTGTTTTTGTAAAATTTACGGAATTTTCATATAAATATGAAATAATATAAATTATATATCATAATCACATAATTTTCAATATAATTTATGTGATTTGTTGTAAAAATATACAGTTTAATGTAAAAGGTGCTGTAGATTCATCCCAAATAACCTCTAAAATTACGTTGTTTAGCGAAATTTATAATATAGAGGTACATATTAAAAAATTTAGGGTAATAGTTGAAAAATTTACAATTATGTATTGACTTTATAAATAAAAAGGTATATTATTACATTAAAAATATGTAATCGGTTACACAAAAAGAGGAGGATCCTTAATGTCAGTGACAATGCAAGATATTGCTGAGAAGTGTGGTGTGTCTAAGGCTACAGTATCTAGGGTTTTAAATAATTCTGGATATGTAAAAGAAGAAACAAGAGAATTTATTATGAAAACAATAAAAGAGTTAAAATATACTCCAAGTGCTGTTGCAAGAAGCTTATCTAAAAATGAAACAAATATTATAGGTGTTATAGTTCCTGATATAAACAATCCGTTTTTTGGGGAAGTTATAAAAGGAATAAGTAATGTAGCAGATAAAGAAAATTTAAATATATTTTTTTATGATACAGATGAAAATATAGAAAAAGAGTTTAAAGCTCTTAAAATTATTAAAGAACAGAGGGTACAGGGGATAATTATAACTCCAACTTCAGATAAAAATGAGTTTAATAGTGAATACCTGAGTGTATTAGAAAATTTAGGAATACCAATTGTGTTAATAGATAGAGATGTAAAGTACTCTAATTTTGATGGGGTGTTTCTTGATAATATAAAGGGAGCTTATGAAGCAACTGAGGCTTTTATTAAAGAAGGTCATGAGAAAATTGCTATTATAGCAGGGCCTACAACGTCTAAACCAGGTAGAGATAGATTTAGAGGATATGAAAAAGCAATGTACATGAATAAATTAAAGATAAATGAAAAATATGTATTTTATGGAGATTTTAAATCAGAAAGTGGATATAAAATTGCAAAGAAAATTTTAAAAATGAAAGATAGACCTACTGGAATTTTTGTATGCAACAATATGATGAATTTAGGTTGTATAAAAGCTTTATATGAAGAAGGTTTAAAAATACCAGAAGATATAGCTGTAATTGGATTTGATGAAATTGAATGTTTTAATGTGTTAGATATGAAAATAAGTGTTATAGCAAGACCTACTACAGAAATGGGTATAGCAGCTATGGAAATATTATTAGATAGATTAAAAAATAAAAATACTATGGAAACTAAAAGAATTATTCTTTCACCAAAGCTACTATTAAAAGGATCGGAAAAACTTATTTTAAGTTAATTAAGCAAATAAAATTATTAAGTTATGTAATATAACTTAATAAATACTTTTACTTAAATATGTAACCGGTTGCATAAATTAAGGGAGGGATTTTATATGACAAGAGCAAAAATAGCTGTTATGGGAAGTTTTGTAGTAGATTTAATGGGAAGAACACCTCATCTACCAGTTAAAGGTGAAACAGTAAAGGGTTCTACATTTAAAATGGGACCAGGAGGAAAAGGTTCAAATCAAGGTGTAGCAGCACAAAGAGCTGGTGCAGATGTAACAATGATAACTAAACTTGGAAAAGATGATTTCAGTGAAATAGCGCTTAAAAGTTTTAGAAGAGAAGGTATGGATACAAGCTATATTTTCCAAGATGAAAAATATCCAACTGGAGCTGCATTAATTCTAGTAGATGAAAATACTAGTGAAAATGAAATTTTAGTTACACTTGGAGCTTGTGAGCATATAACAGATGAGGACATTGAAGTTGCAAGAAAAGAAATAGAAAACTCAAAGTTATTTTTAACACAGCTTGAAACCAATGTAGATGCTGTAGAAAAAGCAGTGGATATAGCACACAAAAAAGGGGTGCCAGTAATTTTGAATCCAGCACCTATACAAGCTATAAGCGATGAATTAATGAAAAAGATAGATATATTAACTCCTAATGAGGTTGAAGCATCAATTTTATCTGGAATAGAAGTAACAAATGTTGAACAAGCTAGTAAATCCGCAAAGGTTTTAATGAGTAAGGGAGCTAAAAGTGTAATTATTACATTAGGCAGCAAGGGGTCACTAGTAGTTACTAAAGATAAAGAAAGATTTATAGAAAGTTTAAAGGTAGATGCAATAGATACTACAGGAGCAGGAGATGCTTATAATGGAGGTTTTGTTACAGCATTAGCTGAAGGTAAGGATATTTTTGAAGCTGCAGAGTTTGCAAATATAGTTGCTGCACTATCTGTTACAAAGATTGGAACAGCACCAGCAATGCCTTATAGAGAAGAAATAGAAAAATATATGAAATAGATTTAGTTTAATTTATAAATAGATGTTTTGAAAACAATATGAAAAATTTATATGTTATATGGGGGAATTATTTATGTTAAAAGAAGGTATATTAAATCCACAAATAGCAAATGTATTAGCTAGTACAGGACATAAAGATATGATTGTAGTTAGTGATGCAGGATTACCAATGCCTCTTGGAGTAGAAAGAATAGATTTAGCTTGGAAAGCAAATGAACCAAGGTATTTGGATGTGCTTAAAGAAATATTAAAATATATGGTAGTAGAAAAAGCTGTTTTAGCAGAAGAATTAAAAACAGTAAGTCCAGAAATGCACAAAAAAATATTAGAAACATTACCTAAAGATATTGAAATAGAATATGTTCAGCATGCTGATTTAAAAGAAACTACAAAATCAGCAAGAGCAATTATAAGAACTGGAGAGTTTACTCCTTATCCTAGCGTTGTATTAGTTGCAGGATGTGCTTATTAAAAATAACGAGCAGAGAAAGGAAGTGAATCCAGATGAATTATGGTGAAGTAATCTTAAAGTTAGAAAATATTGTGAAAACTTTTCCAGGAGTTAAAGCACTTGATGATGTCCAATTAGAAGTGTTAAAAGGAGAAGTTCATGCACTTTGTGGAGAAAATGGAGCGGGAAAATCTACTCTAATGAAAATAATATCAGGTGCACAAGAATATACTTCTGGAAAAATGTACTTTGAGGGAAAAGAAGTGAAAAATTCTTCTACAAAACAGGCTCAAGAAATAGGTATATCTATGATTTACCAAGAGTTTAATCTTGTGACTTATTTAACTGTAGCAGAAAATTTATTTCTAGGTAGACAACCAGTAAAAGCAGGGGGAATAATAGATTGGAAAAAGTTGAACGCTGATTCTAAATTACTATTAGAAAGAGTGGGATTAAAAATTAATCCTGAACTGAGAGTAAATCAAATTTCAGTAGCAGAGGCACAAATGGTAGAGATTGCAAAATGTCTTTCTCTAAATTCTAAGGTAATAATTATGGATGAACCTACAGCAGCTTTATCTGATGAGGAAATAAAAAAGCTGTTTCAAATTATAAAAAGCCTTACTAAAGATGGTATTTCTATTATATACATATCTCATAGAATGGAAGAAATATTTGAATTAACAGACAGAATAACAGTATTTAGAGATGGAAAGTATATTAAATCTATGAAAACTAAAGATACAAATTATGATGAATTAGTTAAATTAATGGTAGGTAAAAATATTACAGATTTATATCCCATAAGAGATTATAAGGTTAAAGATGTAGTGCTAGAAGTGAAAAATATGAAGCTAAAGCATGTTAATGATGTAAGCTTACAGCTGCACAAAGGTGAAATTTTAGGCGTTGCAGGCCTTATGGGAGCAGGATGTATACATTTATCTAAAGCTTTATTTGGATGCTATTCTAATGTTTATGGGGAGATAATAGTTGAAGGGGAAAAAGTAAATATTAAAAAACCTTTAGATGCAATAAAAAATGGAATTTCATTAGTTCCTGATGATAGAAAAAATGAGGGATTAGTTTTAATAAGAAGTGTAAAAGAAAATATTACATTGGCATCTCTTGATAAAGTTGAGAGAAATAAAATATTAAGAGACAAAATTGAGAAAAACATAGTGGATTAACAAGTTAAGCAGCTTAATATTAAAGTTTATAGTTCAGAACAGATTGTAGGAAACTTAAGTGGTGGAAATCAACAAAAGGTGGTTTTCGCCAAAATGTTAGAAACAATTCCTAAAATACTGATTTTGGACGAGCCTACTAGAGGGGTAGATATAGGTGCAAAAGCTGAAATATATCAGATTATGAATAAGCTTACGGAAGAAGGAATTAGTATAATTTTAGTTTCTTCAGATTTACCAGAGCTTATAGGTATGAGTGATAGAGTTTTAGTAATGCGTGAAGGAAGAATAGTTAAAGAGATAATGAAAGATGAAGCCAATCAAGAAATTGTATTAGCTTATGCGTCAGGAGGGATTCAGTAATGAAAAAAATTTGTATGGCTTTAATTACAAAATATAGAACGGTTACCGTATTAGCATTAATTTTACTTATGGCTACTTTCTTATCTGATGCATTCTTAACCGTTGATAATTTATTAAATGTTATAAGGCAAGTTTCAATTGTAGCTATAGTTGGTGCTGGAATGACTTTTGTAATTTTAACAGGTGGAATAGATTTATCAGTAGGCTCTATAGTTGCTTTTGCAGGTGCAATTTCTGCATCTGTACTTGTTAAATCTAATTCAGTATTTTTAGCTATAATTGCAGCAATTGCAATAGGAATTATATTTGGAGCATTTAACGGATTATTTATAACAAAGGGTGGAATCCCGCCATTTATAGTTACATTGGCTACTATGGTATTGGTTAGGGGATGTGTACTTGTATTTACAAATGGATCACCAATTGCCATAAAGTCAGCTGCTTATAAATTTATAGGAAAAGGATATATTTTAGGGTTGCCATTTCCAATAGTAATTTTAATTGGAGTATTTGGTATTAGTTATTTTGTGTTAAGATACACTAAATTCGGAAGAAGTGTATTTTGTATTGGGGGAAATAGAGAAGCCTCAAGATTGTCAGGCATAAATGTAAAAAGATCAGAAACTTTTGTTTATGTTATAAGTGGATTACTTGCAGGCCTAACTGGATTAATATTAACTTCAAGGCTTGGGTCAGCACAACCAACTGCAGGAAATGGTTATGAATTAGATGCAATAGCAGCAGTAATACTTGGAGGGACAAGTCTTTCAGGAGGTCAGGGAGCAGTAGTCCCTACAATAATAGGAGCATTAATTCTTGGAGTATTAGATAACATACTAACTTTAATGAACGTGAGCCCTTTTGCGGCAAATATAGTAAAGGGGATAGTTATTCTTTTAGCAGTACTTGCAGATAGTAAATTTAAAAATTTATCTGTAAAGGCAGAAGAAAAATAGTTTAATATTTTCCTAATTAAAAGGAATTAAAATAAGGGGAGGAATAATAATAATGAAAAAATTTATGAAAGTATTTTCAGGGGTGATGGTGGCATCTATGATGCTAAGCTTAACTGGTTGTGGAAGCAAAGAAACTGGTGCTAAAAAGGATTCAAACAAAAAAGTAGTTATAGGACTATCAATGAACACTTTAAACAATCCTTTTTTTGTAGATGTTAAGAAAGGTGCTGAAAAGGCTGCAAAGGATAACAATGTGGACTTAATAGTATCAGATGCACAAAATCAATCCAGCAAACAGTTAACTGATATTGAAAATTTAATTCAAAAGAAACCAGATGTAATAATTGTTGACCCTTGTGATAGCGAGGCAGTAGTATCTGCCATTGAAGCTGCTAATGAAAAGAAAATACCAGTAATAACTATAGATAGGGCTACAAAAGGTGGTGCAGTAGCATCTCATATAGGATTTGATGCTATTCATTCAGGAAACATAGCTGGTGATTACTTAGCAAAAACATTAACTGAAAAGGGTAAGGTAGTTGAAATAATGGGTATCATGGGTACTAATGTTGCTCAAGATAGAAGTAAAGGATTTAATGAAGCAATTGCAAAACACCCAAATATGAAGATTGTAGCTAAGCAAAGTGCAAACTTTGATAGAGCAGAAGCAATGAAGGTTATGGAAAACATACTTCAAGCTAACCCTGAAATAGATGCTGTATATGCTGCAAATGATGAAATGGCACTTGGTGCATTAGAGGCAATAGAAGCTTCAGGAAGATTAGACAAGATAACTTTAATAGGCTGTGATGCTATAGATCCTGCCATAGCAGCAATAAAGTCTGGAAAACAAGAAGCAACTATAGCTGAACCTCCTTTCTTCCTTGGAAAGAGTGCAGTTACTACAGCATTAAAAGTAGTAAAGGGTGAAACAGTAGATAAAAAAGTAATATTAGAATCAACATTAGTTACAAAGGAAAATGTGGATAAGGTAAAAACAAAGGAATAGTTAAAAAAGGTAAGTAATTTTAAAATTGAAATTTTAGTTTTGAAAAAGAATTAAAGAGGAGAATAAAAAATATGGAAATAAAAAAATATATAGATCATACATTGCTAAAACCAGAGGCAACAGAAGAACAAATAATAAAAGTATGTAAGGAAGCAAAAAAATATGAATTTGCTTCAGTATGTGTAAATCCTTATTATGCTTCTTTAGTTAAGGAACAGCTTAAAGGCAGCGGTGTGAAAACTTGTGTAGTAATTGGATTTCCATTGGGAGCTAATACAAAAGAAGTAAAAGCTTTTGAAACAGAAAACGCTATAAAAAATGGTGCAGAAGAAGTAGACATGGTTATAAATGTAGGTGCACTTAAGGATAAAAAGTATGATGTTGTGGAAAAAGATATAAGAGCAGTAGTGGAAAAGGCACAAGGAAATGCTTTAGTGAAGGTGATAATTGAAACTTGTTTGCTAAATGAAGATGAAATAGTTAAAGCTTGCCAATTATCAGTAAAAGTAGGAGCTGATTTTGTAAAAACATCTACAGGATTTAGCACTGGGGGAGCAAAAGCAGAGGATGTAGCCTTAATGAGAAAAACTGTAGGAGATTCCGTTGGAGTTAAGGCTTCTGGCGGAATAAGGGACTTTGAAAGCACAAAGATTATGATTCAGGCTGGAGCTAGTAGGATTGGTGCTAGTGCAGGAATTAAAATAGTAGAAGACTCTTTAAAATAACTAGTTAGCATTCTGGTATATTTTATATTATGCTTCATTGCCATAACCTTTACATAGTCTACTATATAAAGGTTATGGCTCTTTGCCTACCACAAAATATCCTCAGAATTTTTGACTTGTTAGTTTCTTTCCGATGCCTAATATAAATTTATATCTTTAGGCCAGGGTTCTTCTCTTGCTGCTTTCCAGGTTTTATCTATATATTGATGTGTGTAATTTTGTTCTATTATATGGTAGAGATAAGCTCCTTTCTTAGTTAGTTCATATACATCAGAAACCTTATTTATCAAGCCTGTTATTTCAGCAAGCTTAAGCTCTATAGCAAAAACTTCCTCTAAATTTTTATGAAATAAGTTAAAAAATGCTTTATTATCTAGTTTCAAAGTGTAAGCATTCCAAAATAACCAGTAAAGTGCTCTAGTTCTTTCAGTAAATTTCAAAGCAAGGGCTGCAGGCTTTGTTTTATTACTAATACTATTTATATATTCTTCCACAGAAAAGGTATTTACTTGAAAGACTTTTTTTGTAAGAGTTGCAGCACTAGGTCCAAAACCAATATACGCATCTCTTGTGATAGATGAATACTTTTCACTATTTCTTTTTCCAAAAGTCCATACAGATGTTCTTTCACAGCTTATTTTACTTATAGTCTCTTCAATACATTGTAAAAGTTCTTTCTTTTCCTTTCTTCCTAAAGGCTTATTCTTATTTTGTGCATAAGAAAAATCTATAAAAGGATAAGTTGAAACCTGTGTTGCTCCAGAATTAAAGGCAGTTATTAAATCTTTTTTTAAGTTTTCTTTACTTTGTTTTACTATACCAAAAATCAGATCTACATCAATGACTTTAAAACCAGCTTCATGTACCATTTCTACTTTACTTTTACCATCAATATATTCTCTTCCTAAACTGTGTAAGCATGATTTTTGAAAAGATTGTATTCCAATACTTATCATATCGAATCCAATGTTTTTTAATTTCTTTAGACAGTGTTCATTAATATCTCTAGGATGAAGTTCTATACCAATATTACAAGTTATATTAAAGTTTTTTCTAAGACACTGTATAATATCATCCAAACCATCTAACATAAGAGCAGGAGTACCTCCTCCAAAATATACACTAGTTATGTTTTTCTTATTATAAAGTCCAACATATGAATTTATTTCACCTATTAAGGCTTCTTTATATCTCCCTACTAAATCCTTATTATATTCTACTTTGTTATATGGACAAAAAGAACATAGTGTTTTACAAAACGGTATATGCACGTATATACCGATGTCTTCTTCCTCTAAATCTAATTTTTCTTCAATGATATTAGTAAAAGCTAAGGGTTTAAAAGATCTTGTTAATAGCACTCTTAAAATATTTGTTATCATATATTCAGCCTCCAGATATTTTGACTATAATTAAGAAATAACATTAATTATTTAAAATAAATACCGTATTTTTTATAAGTTAGCCTTTAAACATACTTTAAATATGTTTTTATCATGTCTAAGATAACAGTAATCTTTCCTTTACAAAGCAAGGAAAACTCTACAGCAAAAAGATAACTGCATTCTTCACAAAGACCATCTATTTCTACACATCTACCGCAAACATATCTTTTTTTATTTTCCGAAACTATACATTGATGGCATGGCCTGTCCCACTTATTTTGCAAATAGTACTCTAGAGCAGAATATAGATTAAATATAGGATATTTGCTTTTTATCAGCTTTTGTATAGTAGTGATAACTTTAAATTTTTCTTCTTTACTTAATTTTAAAGCTTCTGTTCCTTTATAAGGGGTATGTAAATTAAAAGAAATCGATGATAAGTTAGGATTATTCTTAACTAAATTACACAAACCTTCAATATCATCATAGTTCTTATTGTTAACAGCCATATAAACGCATATATTAGAACTAGGGGCTTTAGATACATTATCCATAATTTTATCAAAAGTATCTCCTCTTATTAAGTTATGTTTATCCCTTAAACCATCTAAGCTCAAAAACACCACATCTGCTTCTTTAACATCCAAATCAATAGTACCGTTAGTAACAACATTTACAAGAAAAAAACCTATATCTTTTGCTTCTTTTATAAGATCCCTTACATTTTTGCTGCCATCTTCCCAAAGCATAGTTTCTCCGCCGCAGAAAAATAAAATTCTAATACCATCCTCATACATTTGTTTCATTTCAATTCTTATATCTTCATAAGGATACATAATTTTGTTTATATTATTTACACTGCAGTGTTTGCAGCTTAAATTACAATAATCAGTTAAAATTATTGTACCTAAAATAGGTTTTTTAAGTTTAAACAATATAGTTTTTAAACCAAATCCACTTAAATACAAAAAATCTTTAAATTTCAAAATATCAGCTCCTATCTAATAAACACTTTTAACAGTCATTACTTTAAATTCATAACCTTTTTACGTATTTAGTGTAATTTTACACTTTTATTCATGCGTAGTCAATAAATATTTGCGTAAAGAAAAAAATCAACCATCTAAAAATTTAATTTCCAGATAGGAATTAGATATAATCTAATCTCTAGTGGTGGGGACAATCATATCATACGAGATAGGAGTCTTAGAGTCGCTAGCCATAGGATAAACATTAAATTTTACCAGCCGCAACACAAAATAAAGTACCTCTAAGGCATTGAAATATAAGCCTCGAAGGTGCTTTTTTAGTTCAAATTTTACCTGACTAACTTGGCGTAAGTCTCCCATCTTTATCCTAGGTCTCCCAACGCTAACACCACAACTTTAAAATTTGGATTCTCTGCTTAACTGGGAGTTCAACGCCAAGTAAATCATGCATTTGCAGCTCTAAAATTCAGATGGGTAAAAGAATCCCCATCTGAATTAAGATCTTGCTTCAAAAATCAAAAAACGGCTGGTAAAATTTTAAGAAAACCCTTTATTTCCAATGGGTTAAGGGTTATAATGAAAATAGAGAATGGCTATTTTACAGTAGTTGAACCTTAACATGGGATGTATTTAAATGTAGAATTATTATAAATTTTATCTAATCTTCTTTTAGTTGAACCTTAACATGAGATGTATTTAAATTCAGTTTCTGCATTGAATAGTCTGATTTAGTATTATTCATATTAATATAACTTTGGAGAACTGAATTATAGGTTAAGATAATATTCTAGGAAAAAGGTAATAGGATAAACATTAAATTTTACCAGCCACAACACAAAATAAAGTACCTCTAAGGCCTTGAAATATAAGCCTCGAAGGTGTTTTTTTAGTTCCAATTTCAAAAATCAAAAAACGGCTGGTAAAATTTTAAGAAAACCCTTTATTTTTACCTGACTAACTTGGCGTAAGTCTCCCATCTTTAGCTGGGAGTT
>CAZKOJ010000064.1:0-22134 GCA_964554365.1 uncultured Clostridium sp.
AAACTTATCTAAAATCCATGTTTTTACACCAAGTTTCAATTATTTTTTAATCTTCTCTTCTACTAATGAGTATCAATCTTAATAATTGTGCTATAGCTGTTATAGCCGCTGCTACATATGTCATAGCGGCTGCATTTAATACAGATTTTGCACCCTTTAATTCTTCACTATATAATATACTTCTGTGCTCTAATATTTTCAGAGCTCTATTTGATGCATCAAATTCTACAGGTAGTGTTATAAGTTGAAATATCACTACCGCTGTAAAAAGTAGTATTCCTATATTAACTAATCCCTTTAATCCAAATGCAAATCCTGCAAAAAATATTATCCAAGAAAGACTTGAGCTAAAATTTACTACAGGAACTATAGAATTTCTAATGACCAAAGGTGAATAACGTTCTTTATGTTGTATAGCATGACCTGTTTCATGAGCTGCTACACCAATAGATGCTACAGAATTTCCATAAAAAACTTCTTCTGAAAGTCTCATAACTCTTCTAACTGGATCATAATGATCTGTAAGCTTCCCTTGAGTAATTTCTACTGGTATATCATACAAACCGTTAGAATCAAGCAACATTCTTGCTACCTGTGATCCTGTATATCCATTACGGTTTCCCTGTTTAGAGTATTTGTCAAAGGTAGATGAAACTTTAAATTGAGCTATGCCTGCTATTATTAATGCTGGAATTAATATAATAAAGCTGCTATCAAAGTAAAACATATCTACACCCCTTTTTTATAATTTACTTCCAAGCACAATATCTTTATTTAGTGCGTGACCTTTTATATATTCACTAACCTTCATAGGTTTTCCTCCTGAGAACTGTATGGTTTTTAAAAGTATAGAACCTTCTCCACATGCAACCTTTATTCCTTCATTTGAAACATCAATTACATATCCAGGCTCGTAATTATTATTTTCACTTAGTGTTTTGCCTTCATATATTTTCATATTTTGATTATCATATTGAGTATATGCAACAGGCCATGGATTTAAACCTCTTATGATATCTTTTATTTTCTCGTTATTTAAACTCCAATCTATTTTTGCCATATTCTTATCTAACATAGCTGCATAATTAGTTGGAGATTCTCCTTGCTTTTCCCTTTTAATAGTTTTATTTATAATACCTTTTAAAGTTTCTGCTAATAGTAGTCCCCCATCTTTCATTAAAATGTCATGCAATTCTCCTGCTGTCATATTCTCTGTAATTTCAACCTTACTTTTCAATAGCATATCTCCTGTATCTAGTCCTGTATCCATAAACATAGTTGTGTTTCCACTCTCTTTTTCACCATTCATTATAGCCCAATTTATAGGTGCAGCTCCCCTATATTTAGGTAATAATGAAGCATGCAGATTTAAGCATCCATATTTAGGTATATCCAATACTTCTTTAGTAAGTATTTGTCCATATGCTACAACAATAATAAAGTCTGGATTCATATCTTTTAATTTATTTAAAGCTTCACTATCATTCTTCAATTTTTCTGGCTGATACACAGGTATATTATTCTCTACAGCTACCTCTTTTATAGATGATATTCCTAATTTTTTTCCTCTTCCCTTTGGTTTATCTGGCTGAGTAAATACAGCTATTACATTAAATTCTTCTATAAGCTTTTTTAATGATGGTACTGCAAAATCTGGTGTTCCCATAAAAACTATATTCAAAATTTTAATTACCTCCTTTTGTAGATACAATTTTGTCAATAAATAATACACCATCTAAATGATCTATTTCATGGCACAATGCTCTTGCAAGCAGTTCTTCTCCATCTATTATAATTTCTTCTCCCTTTTCATTTAAAGCTTTCACCTTTACTCTATAAGGTCTCTCTACTTCTCCTTGTTCCTCTGGAACGCTTAAGCACCCTTCCACATCCACATAGCTACCCTCTTTATATATTATCTCAGGGTTTATAAGCTTCAATATTCCTTCTCCTATATCAATTACTACTACTCTTTTAAGTATTCCCACTTGTGGAGCTGCAAGTCCAACTCCATCTTCACTATACATAGTCTCTTCCATATCTTTTAATAAAGTTATAATTCTTTCATTTATAACATCTACCTTTTTACTCTTCTTCCTAAGTAACTCATCTCCATATTTTCTAATACTTCTTAAAGCCATAATTTCTACCTCCTAATTTTCAATGAAGACTTAATTTATTTAAATACTTATAATAAACTATTAGGGTTCATATCAATACTTACCCTTATATCATTATAAACATCTTTTAATAATTCATAAACTATTTTTCTTATTTTTTCCCTAAATTCGTTTTCTATATTTCCCTTCAATATTATCTGCCACCTATAAAACTCCTTAATTTTGGAAATTTCACAAGGACATGGTCCCAATATTTTAATTTTATCATTTTTTTCTAATTTATTTTTTAATAATATACCAACATTCTGTATACTTTTTATTAATATATTTTCATTTTTACTACTCATATTAATGAGAAGAATATCAGCAAAAGGAGGGTATTCCATAAAATTTCTTATTTCTATTTCTTCTTTGTAAAATCCTTCATAGTCATTGTTTGCTGCATATATTATAGTATGATTTTCTGGATTGTAGGTTTGAACAATAACCTCTCCTTCCTTTTCGCCTCTACCTGCTCTTCCTGAAACCTGTGTGATAAGCTGAAATGTTCTTTCAGCAGATCTAAAATCTGGTAAATTCAGTGACAAATCTGCTGCTATTATTCCCACTAAAGTAACGTTTTTAAAATCTAATCCCTTTGCTATCATTTGAGTTCCTATTAGTATATCTGCCTTTTCTTCTTTAAATGTATTGTATATTTCTTCATAGGAATTTTTGCCCCTTGTAGTATCAAAATCCATTCTTAAAGTTTTAGCTTGTGGAAAACATTTATTTGTTTCCTGTTCTATTTTTTCAGTGCCTACTCCAAACTGCTTAACATACTTACTACTACACTGGGGACAAGTATTAGGTAGATTATGAGTACTCCCACAATAGTGACACACAAGCTTCTTTCCTTCATTATGGTAGGTTAAAGATATGTCACAATTATTACACTTAAATACATATCCACACTTTCTACAGGAAACGAAAGATGAAAACCCTCTTCTATTTAAAAAAAGTATTATCTGCTCCTTATTATTTAATCTTTCTTCAATAGACTGGTAAAGCTTTTTACTAAAAATAGATCTATTATTGTTTAATAGTTCTTGTCTCATATCTACAATTTCAATTTTAGGCATAATAGCATTATCAGCTCTATCTTTTATGGATATAAACTCTACTTCTTCACTTTTACATCTATAGTATGTCTCTAGCGAAGGTGTAGCTGATCCCAAAACTAGTTTGCAATTATTTATACTGCACTTCATTTCTCCAATCTCTCTTGCATTGTATTTGGGGTTACTGTCTGATTTATAACTTCCCTCATGTTCTTCATCTATAACTATCATTCCCAAATTACTAAATGGCAGAAATATAGCAGATCTAGCACCAATAGCTACTTTAACCTTTCCTTGTTTTACACGTAGCCATTCATCGTATTTTTCTCCTGGGGATAGTTTGCTGTGGAAAACACTTATATTTTTTCCAAACCTCCCTTTAAACCTTTCCACCATTTGAGGTGTAAGAGCTATTTCAGGCACTAATATTACTGATTCTTTATTATCTTCTATCATACGACTTACTAAGTGCATATATATTTCAGTTTTACCACTGCCTGTAACTCCATGTATTAAAAAAATGTTTTTTTCTGAATTTAGTATTGTATCTAAAGCTTTTTGCTGTTCGTTGTTTAAATTTTTTTTAGAATACTCAGTATACTGCTTTAAATTATATCTATTTACTATATTTTGTTCCTGAATTAAAAAACCATGCTTTATCATGGTATTTATTGACGATAGAGAAATGTTAAATTTTTTTGATAAAGCAGTTTTATTATATACACCATTATTGTCTTTAACCAAATTATATATATTTTGGTATATTTCTTTAGAATATTTTTCATTTAATTCTAATCCGGTACATATATTTACCTCTGTTTTATTTTTCATTCCCTTGAAAATACCTGCAGGAATAAAAACTTTTATGCATTCAAGATAGGTGCATAAATATCTTTCTTTCATTTTCTTTATAAGATCTCTGTCTTTTTCAGTAAATACAGTAAAGTCATCACACATTTCACATATTTCTTTTATTTTACCGTTACTTTCACAACTTTCATAAAAATCTATTATAAAGCCGTCTATCCTCTTGTTACTAATACCAAAAGGAACTTTCACTCTATGTCCTATCTTTATATTTTCTTTTAACTCTTCAGGAATTTTATAGGTAAAAATTCTATCTACTTGTATTGAACTATTATTTACTATAATACCTGCGTATTTATACACCAAATCACCCTTTTCTTAGTGTTTATAATTATAATTACCCATTTATAACACTAAATAAGAGAGGCATTTTCTCACGATAAATCGTAAGTTTCAGCCCCTCTTAAAAAACTATTTTTTATTTATTAAATCAAATAATTTCCTTGCAACCTGTCTTTTAGGCATCTTTTCCAGAACAATTTTTGTTCCATCTTTACATAAAATGGTTACTTTATTACTATCTGAAGCAAATCCTGTATCTGAATCTGTAATGTCATTTGCAACAATATAATCTAGATTTTTCACTTGAAGTTTCTTCTGGGCGTTCTGCATCAAATCGTTGCTTTCTGCTGCAAATCCTATAAGTATTTGTTTTTTCTTTAATGTCCCTAATTTTTTAAGTATGTCATTATCTTTAACTAAAGTTAGATTAAATTCATCTTCAGCTTTTTTTATTTTTATATCTGAATAATTTTTGGGTTTATAGTCTGATACAGCAGCAGCTTTTATCACTATATCCTGTTTATCAAAATTATTCAAAACCTTCTCTAACATTTCTTCATTAGTTTTAACATGAATTATATTCACCCCAACAGGTGCTTTAATAAAGGTATCTCCAGCTACAAGGGTTACTTCTGCTCCCCTGTCTCTTGCTTCTTCTGCTATAGCATATCCCATTTTGCCTGAAGATCTATTAGTTATATACCTAACTGGATCTATAGATGCTATAGTAGGTCCTGCTGTAACTAAAACTTTTTTACCTTCTAAATCTTTTGTGTCATACAACATACTCTGTACAAATTGTGATATAAGTTCTACATCTGCAAGTTTACCTTCTCCTTCATCACCACAAGCTAATCTTCCACTAGCTGGGTAGATGAATTTGTATCCAAATTTAATAAGTTTGCCCATGTTATCCTGAACTATGGAGTTCTCATACATATTTGTATTCATAGCAGGGGCAAAAACTACTGGTGCCTTAGTAGCCATAATGGTAGTAGATAATAAGTCATCTGCTATACCATGAGCAACTTTTCCTATTATATTTGCTGTTGCTGGAACTATAAGCACTAGATCTGCCTTTTTCGCAAGAGAAATATGTTTTATTTCCCAAGCTTTAGGTTCACAAAACATATCAGAGTTAACCATATTTTGACTTAAAATTTGAAAAGTTAATGGACTTATAAACTCTTTAGCTGATTCAGTCATAATTACATCTACTTCAAATCCATTTTTCTTTAACTTACTTATTACATCTAAAGCCTTATAGGCTGCAATTCCACCTGTTACACCTATAACTACATTTTTTTTACAACTCATTATTACTTAATGCCTTCTCTAACTGTTTTATAAGTAATTGCACCTTCACTAACTTCGTTTATTGATATTGTAACAGGTTTTGTTGATGTAACTCTAACTAAAGGTTCTTGACCTTCAATTAATTGCCTTGCTCTTTTAGCAGTTATAGTAACTAATGTATAACTGTTATCTATTTTCTTTAATAAATTTACTATTGATGGATTAATCATAGAATTGCTCATGAATAATACCCTCCTTTGAATCTAATATATTTTCCTTGACTCTGTCTACTCTGCATCTTTCTGCTGAAATTATACTCTCTATTTTTTCTACTGCTATTTCTACAGTATCATTTACCACGGCATAATTATATTTAGACACATAATTTATTTCTTTGTATGCTGATTTAAATCTTGTCATTAAAGACTCATGAGTTTCACTTTTTCTATTTATTATTCTTTTCTTTAACTCTTCCATTGATGGAGGAAGTATAAAAATAAAAACTCCTTCTGGATAAGTTTCTTTTACCTTCAATGCTCCTTGAATATCTATTTCAAGTATAACATCTCTTCCTTTATCTATAGCCCCTAAAACCTTAGACTTAGGTGTACCATAGTAATTGCCATAAACTTCTGCATACTCAAGAAAATCCTTCTTTTCTATTTTTTTTTGAAATTCATCTTTACTTAAAAAATAGTAGTTTACACCATCCATTTCTCCATTTCTTGGCTGTCTAGTAGTAGCAGAAACTGAAATCCAAAAATCATTTTTCTCTAGCAGTGCCTTACATATAGTCCCCTTACCAGCTCCTGACGGTCCTGATATTACTACCAATAACCCCTTTTCGTTCATTAGTCTTCTACCTCATTAACCCCATCATCATTATCATCTTTTGAAGCTAATCTGTGTGCCACAGTTTCTGGTTGAACTGCTGAAAGTATAACATGATCACTATCTGTAATTATAACAGCTCTTGTTCTTCTTCCATATGTAGCATCTATAAGCATTCCTCGGTCTCTCGCTTCTTGTATTATTCTTTTTATAGGGGCTGATTCTGGGCTAACTATAGCCACTAATCTATTTGCTGAAACTATATTCCCAAAACCTATATTTATTAACTTTATACTCATATGCTTCCTCCTAAATTTTACTCAATGTTTTGAATTTGTTCTCTAATTTTTTCGATTTCATTTTTTATATTTAAGACATAGTTAGTCATGTCCAAATCATTTGATTTTGACGCAATAGTATTAGTCTCTCTATTCATTTCTTGAAGAATAAAATCTAATTTTCTTCCTATAGGCTCATTTAAATTTAAGTTATCCTTCATTTGAACTAAATGACTATTTAATCTCACAATTTCTTCATCTACACAAGCTTTATCTGCGAATAGTGCAATTTCCATAGCAATTCTGTTTTCATCTACTTCATAATTCTGCAATAATTCACTTAGTCTATTATTAAGTTTTTGCTTATATTCTACTATTACCATTGGTGATTTTTCTTCTATTTTATCCAATAAACATTTAATATAGTCACATTTTTCAAA
Source organism: uncultured Clostridium sp. (assembly GCA_964554365.1). Lineage (GTDB taxonomy): Bacteria > Bacillota > Clostridia > Clostridiales > Clostridiaceae > Clostridium_AM. Next base: position 7,215 of record CAZKOJ010000064.1, read on the forward strand.
GATATTCTGCTGTAACTTCACTCCTTCTTTTTCCCTCATAGAAACAAGCATACTCACTGCCTCTTCTAAAGGATTCTTCAGAGACTCCCATATTAATTCCACATCATCTTCCTCTTGTTTTAGAGTTATTACTTCTGGAAACTTAGCAATAAGTGATACAGATAAGTTTTCTTTTATAGTATATCTTTCTTTTACTTCGTTTAGACATTGCACATAGCTATCTGCTAGCTGCTTATTCAATACAGCCTTTACTCCTTGCTTCTCATAGTTGTTCTGTGTAATAAAAACATCAATTTTTCCTCTATTAACCTTTTGTTGAATGACTTTTCTCATTCTATCCTCAATGGCTATGAAGGCTTTAGGCATTTTAATGTTTAAATCAAAGTACCTATGATTAACAGTTTTTATTTCCACGGTGAAGTTTCGACCCTCTTGATCTATACTTCCCCTTCCAAAACCAGTCATGCTTTTTATCATATTTTTCATCCTTCCGACTTTACCTTATCAATTCATATTAATTATACATAAGTATTAATAATAATTTCAAGATAAATTTACAATTACTAATATGTTATGCAAAGTATTAAACTATATTTAATAAAGATTATACCACAAAATATGACGTATAAACATATTTACTGAAATATTGAAAATATATTTTAAATTAATGCAAGTTCAATATTTAACTATGAATGGCCTTTATACAATAAAATTTCAAGTTTTAAACTAAATATAAGCCTTTTTCAAAAATTTCTCTTATTTTTTCTATGTTTTTTGTTTTGCCGAGTGACAACATCAACTTTACTCTAGCCTTTTGACCTGGAAGGTTATCGCCAAATATAACTCCCAATTTTCTAATATCTTTTCCTCCACCACTATATCCATAAGTATCTAAAACTCTTCCTTCAAAGCATCTAGACACAAGAACTACAGCTATCCCTTTTTCAATTGCCTTTTTAACTCCCTGTACCATATTAGGAGGAATATTTCCTCTCCCCATTCCTTCTATTACAATGCCTTTATCCCCTCTATCTACGCAAAAATCTATGAATGATGAATCCATTCCAGATACACACTTTATAAGAGGAACTCTAGTTTCTATTTCATCTGTATCCATATACTGCTTACCTAAACTGTCTCTATAAAAAATCACCTTATTATTATCCACAATACCTACTGGACCAAAAACAGGACTTCTAAATGCATTTAAACTCATAGAATTAGCTTTTGTAACTTCTGATGCACAATTCAATTCATCATTCATACATACTAAAACACCTTTTCCACAAGATTCTTCACATATTGCAGTACAAATTGCAGCTGATAAGTTCGCAGGTCCATCATACCCAAGTTCTGAACTACTTCTCATAGCTCCAGTAACTACTACTGGCTTTTCACATTTTATAGTTAAATCTAATAGATAAGCTGTTTCTTCTAAAGAATCAGTACCATGAGTTACTACCACTCCTGTTAAATCTTCTCTTTTCAATAAATTTCTCACATACTTAGATAACCTCATCATATCTTCTGGTGTAACATGAGGACTAGGCACATTTGCAAAATTATGTGATTCTATTTCTGCATAATTTTCAATACCAGTTACCATAGCCATTATTTCTTCTCCACTAAGACTTGGCACCGCAGCCTGAATTCTTGGATCAACTTTCATGGATATGGTTCCACCATTAAATACTACAGCGACTTTTTTCATGTAAAAATCCTCCTTAAAATATTTTTCTACAATTTTTCTTTAATTTATTAAGCTTTTTTCTATTTGTTTATCAACCTTCTATATTATAAAGCCTGTGAATTTAAATTCACAGGCTTATTTAAATAAAATTATATGTTAAGTGAAATTATTTATAATATAATGCAGATTAAACCTCCATTACCTTCATTTATAATTTTCTGAAGAGTTTTTTGTATTTTAACTTGTACATCCTCTGGCATCTTATACAACTTATTTTGAAGTCCCTCTTTTACTAATATTTCCAAAGATTTTCCAAACATATTACTTTGCCAAATCTTTGATGGATCACTTTCAAACTGTTCAAGTAATGATTTAATCATTTCTTCACTTTCTCTTTCTGTTCCTATTATTGGTGAAACTTCTGTTTGTATATCTGCTCTTATAAAGTGGAGTGAAGGTGCACTAGCTTTTAATTTGACTCCAGATCTATTTCCTTGTTTTACAATTTCAGGCTCTTCTAATTTCATTTCTGAAAGCTGCGGTGCCACTAGTCCATATCCAGTTTCTCTAACTGATTTCAAAGCCTCTGATACTTTATCATACTCCACCTTGGCCTCATGCATTTCTTGTACCGTTGCAAGGAGATCACTTTCCCCACTTATTTCATTACAGCAAACTTCACTTAATATTCTATAAAATAGATCTGCTTTAGGATTTAAATTCACTCTAGCAGTGCCTTCACCCATATTTATTTCATTTACATCAGACCTACCTATAAATTCTATATCTTTTAAACTATCCACAGATTTATTTATATCTCTAACTTTATATATGTTCTTACACATATCTTTTACAACATCAATAAAATCTATTTTAAGCCAATGAGAAGATTCAAGCCTTTCAATCCATTCAGGCATATCAATGTTTATTTCTTTAATAGGAAATTCTTTTAGTACTCTCTGAAATACGTTAGTTACATCCTCCTGTTTCATATTAAGAACATCCATTACTTGAATAGGAACATCATATTTTTCTTCTAAACTCTTTTTAAGAGCCATAGTTTCTGGATTGTAAGGATTCTGGGAATTAAGTACAATTATAAATGGTTTATTTATGCACTTAAGTTCATTTACTACTCTTTCTTCAGCTTCTACATAATCATCTCTACTTATATCAGTAATAGACCCATCTGTCGTAACTAACAGTCCTATAGTTGAATGTTCATTTATAACCTTCTTAGTTCCAATTTCAGCTGCTTCCTCAAATGGTATTTCATAGTCATACCAAGGTGTGGTAACCATTTTTGCTTCTTCCCCTTCCATATATCCTAATGCACTCTTCACAATGTAACCTACACAATCTACCATTCTAACTTTAAACTTAGTACTTTCATCTAAGTTTATTTCTATAGCCTCATTAGGTACGAATTTAGGTTCTGTAGTATGAATAGATTTACCTGATGAACTTTGAGGCAATTCGTCTTTAGCTCTTTGCTGCTTATAGGAGTTTTCTATATTAGGCAATACCATAAGTTCCATAAACCTTTTTATAAATGTAGACTTACCAGTTCTTACGGGCCCTACCACTCCTACATATATATCACCTTGGGTTCTTTCTGCTATATCTTTGTATATATCAAAATTCTCCAAAATATACCCCCCGATATTCTAATATTAACAATATATATATATTAGAATATTCGGCAACTTATTACTAAACAAATAAAAAAAACTGCTAAGCAGTTTTTTTTATTATACTTCATCCTTTTTATCCCTAGTCATTAATTCATAAACACCATATTTTGCATTTTTTTCTTGAAAAAGCACCTTATATAAAGTATCTGTTATTGGCATAGATACGTTTAACTTTTCTTTTAATTCATAAAATGCCCTACAAGCTTTTATACCTTCTACAACCATGCCTATTTCTTCAGTAGCTTCTTTTACAGTAGCTCCTTTACCTATAAGTATACCTGCTCTTCTATTTCTGCTGTGCATACTAGTACAGGTAACTATAAGATCTCCCATACCTGTGAGACCTGCAAATGTTTCTTTTTTGCCACCTAGCTTTAATCCAATTCTTGTTATTTCACTCATACCTCTAGTCATAAGAGCTGCTTTTGTATTATCTCCATATCCAATACCATCAGATATCCCTGCTGCCAGTGCTATAATGTTTTTAACAGCACCTCCTATTTCAACTCCAATTATATCATCATTAGTATAGACTCTAAATTTATTGGTCATAAATAAATCCTGTACCTTTTCAGCAAACTCAATGTTTTCCGAAGCAGACACTACAGTAGTTGGTATGTCTTGAGCTACTTCTTCTGCATGACTTGGTCCAGATAAAATGACTATTGGATTTAATGGTAGCTCTTCTTTTATTACTTCTGAGAGCCTTTTCCCGCCTTGCTCTTCAATTCCTTTTGCTATACTTATTATTATTTGATTGCAATTAGTAAATTTTCCTGCTTCTTTGCACATATTTCTTATTACATGTGAAGGAACTGCAAGAACTATATAATCGCTATCTTTTATTACATATTCCATGCTTAATGAAGCTTCTACCCCAACTGGTATAACTGCTCCATGTAAATATCTTATATTTTCCTTTTTTGTATTAATATCATCTACTACACTCTTATTTCTGTCCCAAATTTTAATGCTTATTCCTTTTTTGGCAAGCATTATAGCTAGTGCCGTTCCAAAACTTCCTCCACCTAAAAAGGCAACTTTAGAACACATAACTACTCCTTCCTTTCTCTAAACTCCAATTTTATACCTGTACCTGTAAAATCAAAGTTATCTCTTAATTGATTTTCAATATACCTTGAATAAGAAAAATGAATACATTCAGGATCATTTACGAAAAATACGAAAGTAGGTGCCTTAGTACCTATTTGCGTAACATAGTATATTTTTAATCTTTTTGTCCCAACTACAGGAGGTTCCTTCATAAGTAATGCTTTGCTTATCACATCATTTAATACCCCAGTTTTTATTCTCTTAGAATAGTTACTATAACAGTTATTAACTATTTCTAATACTTTCTGAACTCTTTGACCAGTCTTGGCTGATATAAACAGGTATGGTGCATAAGACATAAATGATAGACTTGACTCTATTTGTCTTTTAAAAGCACTCATAGTACTTGTGTCTTTTTCTATTAAATCCCACTTATTAACTATAACCATTATGGCTTTGTTTAATTCGTGAGCATACCCTATAATTTTTTCATCCTGATCTGTTATTCCTTCTGTTGCATCTAGCATCAATATACACACATCTGCTCTCTCTATAGCAGTATATGTTCTTATTACACTATATCTTTCAATTTCTCCCTTTACTTTGCTCTTTCTTCTAAGTCCTGCTGTATCTATAAGTGTATATTTTCCTTGATCTGTTTCTAAATAACTATCAATGGCATCTCTTGTAGTTCCTGGCACATTGCTTACTATGACTCTTTCCTCTCCTAGCAATTTATTAATAAGAGAAGATTTTCCCACATTAGGTTTTCCTACAAAAGCTATTTTTATGTATTCATCATCTTCATCATCCAATTTATCATCTTCAAAATGTTCCACAACTCTATCTAGCATATCTCCAAGACCAAGTCCTTGTGATGAGGATATAGCAATCGGCTCTCCTATACCTAAATTATAGAACTCATAAGCATTATCTTCATCTTTTAAACTATCAATTTTGTTAACTACAAGTACTACAGGTTTTTTACTTTTTCTAAGCATTTGAGCTACTTCTCTATCTGCATCTGTAAGTCCGCTTTTACCATCAACTATAAACACTATAACATTTGCTGTTTCAACAGCCATTTGTGCCTGTCTTCGCATTTGGGCAACTATTATATCACTATTTTCAGGTTCTATACCACCTGTATCGATTATTGTAAAGTTATATTTCAACCACTCAGCCTCTGCATATACTCTATCTCTAGTAACCCCCGGCGTATCTTGTACTATAGATATTCTTTTCCCAGCCAATTTATTAAATAACGTAGACTTTCCTACATTAGGTCTTCCTACTATTGCCACTATTGGTTTTCCCATTTTTTATTCCTCCTAACAATGTTCATTTATTATCTGTATTAAATCTTCTCCAGTAAAGTCACACACAATAATTTCTCTGTGTAGAGCTTTACTTAATCCTTCTATAGTAATATCATCTAAAAACACTTTTTCAGTGTTTGGTGATAATTCATACCCTTTTCTAAGCATAACATTGGGAATTATAATATATTTTCCTAGTTCTTCTCCCTTTAACTGTTCAATTATGTCCTGACCAGTTATAAGCCCTGCTACAGTTATAGTTTCGCCAAAAAAATTATTAATTATTTTTTTTACTTTTATATTAATATTATTGTTAACATCATTTATTTTTTTAGCCCCTTCTAATATCTCATCATATGCAGAAACTCCAGTAACTATAGTAAAAGAGCCTTCTCTATCTTTTTTTAAATTAGCTATAGAATCTTGAATAGCATTTCTAAAAACTCTTATAACTCCTATACCATCTTCTAGTTGTTTAAATCCATCATAAAAATCCGACAAAGGTACTTCTCTTTGTGCTGTTACATAAAATTCATCTGACAATCTTACAAAAGGAGTGCCGCATTCTTTAATATATTTGTTTTGAAGATTAGCTACTATATTCAACTGTTTTTCTGCTGTTTTTTTGTCATATAATCTTAAATTATGTAATCCCTGTCTATATTTTGTGATTCCTACAGGCACTACTGCTAAATTCTCCACATGAGGATATAATTTATATAAATCTTCTATAGTTTTCTCTAATTCTTCACCATCATTTATCCCTGGGCACAAAACGATCTGACAATTTACATTTATACCAGCATCGGCTAGCCTCTTTAATCTATTATACACATTACCAGCAAATTTATTATTAGTCATTTTAATTCTTAGTTCAGGATTAGTTGTATGAACAGATACATTTATAGGACTTATTTTATATTGAATTATTCTATCTATATCTTCTTCTTTCATATTAGTTAAAGTAACAAAATTACCTTGAAGAAAAGCAAGTCTTGAATCGTCATCTTTAAAGTAAAGAGTTTCCCTCATACCTTTAGGTAATTGATCAATAAAACAAAATATACAATTATTATGACAACTTTTGGGTTTATCTAAAATAGCATCTCTAAATTGGACGCCTAAATCTTCATCATATTCTTTCTCTATTTCCAGTTCCCATATTTCCCCACACTTTTTCTCTATTTCTACATTAATATATTCATCACACATTAAAAATTTATAGTCTATAATGTCCTTAACAGTCTTACCATTAATGCTTAAAAGATAATCTCCTACCTCTATTTCAGCCTCTTCTGCAATACTTCCTGCTTCCACTACTGCAACTTGATTTTTCATATATACAACTCCTCTTTCCAAACCTATAAACATCTGGTATTATGGTATATTATCTTAAATTATCCCATTTAGTAATATTACCTTAATATGCTTATTTAGTCAACGTGTAAAAAAACCCTTCTATTATGAAGGGTTAGGAGCTTATTTATATTAAATTTATAAGAAAAATAGTTATACCTGCTATTACTGCACAGGCTGGTATAGTTATTACCCATGCCATGACAATGTCTTTTGCTACAGCCCATCTCACAGCAGAAAACCTTTTAGCAGCTCCAACTCCCATTATAGAAGTTGTTATTATATGTGTTGTACTTACAGGTGCATGAAGCATTGTTGCAGTAAAAATCACTGCTGAAGCTCCCATTTCCGCCGAAAACCCATTAACTGGAGCAAGTTTTGCCATACCTGAACCCATAGTTTTAATAATCTTCTTACCACCAAGACTTGTACCTAAAGCCATGGCTATTGCACAAGAAAATTTAACCCAGTTTGGTACTACAAAGTGACTTAACGCACCACTACTAACCAATGCCATTGTAATAATACCCATAGATTTTTGAGCATCATTGCAACCATGGTTTAAAGCTATAAGCATTCCTGAGAATATCTGTGCTTTTGAAAATATTTTAGTAACTGTTTTAGGTCTAGTATTTCTTAATATTCTCCTCATTATAGTCATAACTATAAATCCTATTACAAATCCTATTATAGGAGATAGGAATAGCCACAGTACAACTTTCCAGAAAAAACTCACCCAATTAACTATTACAAATGATCCTTTATATACAACTGCCGAACCAATTAATCCTCCTATAAGTGCATGAGAAGAACTACTTGGAATTCCAAAATACCAAGTTATTATGTTCCAAATTATAGCTCCCACTAATGCAGCTATAATAACACTAGGAGATATAAGATTAGGATCTATAAGTCCACTTCCTATAGTTTCAGCAACTTTCTCGTTCATAAAGGCTCCAAAAAAATTTAGTGTTGCTGACATTATTACCGCTTGCTTTAAAGTCAACACTCTTGTAGACACTGAACAGGCTATTGCATTGGCACTATCATGGAAACCATTAATGAAATCAAAACCTAACGCAAGAAAGACTATAATAAAAGTTAATATTAAAACACTACTAAGCATTTTTCATTACTACTCCTTCAATTACATTAGCTATGTCTTCACAGGCATCTAATGTATCTTCTAGATACTGATAGATTTCTCTCCATTTAATAATTTCAATAACTTCATTATTTCCTCTAAAGAGGTCCATAATAGCTCTTCTTGAAATTCGATCTCCGTCTTCTTCAATTCTGTTAATTTCTATAATTTTTTTTGACAAATATTTGCTTGTTTTCATATTTTTCAATTCTTCCATTAAAGTGATAATTTCTTTACAACAGCTTACAATCATATCACTCAATATCATTGCTTCTTTTGTAGCATAATTTACATTTAGCATAACAAATCTACTTGCTGTAGACTCTATGTAGTCTATAATGTCATCCATATCTTTTGCTATGATATAAATATCTTCTCTGTCAAATGGTGTTATGAACGTTTTATTTAATTCTTCAAGTATTTCATGCTGTTTTCTGTCTCCTTCGTGCTCCACCTCTTTAAGTTTCTTTAAATTTTCTTCCGCATTATCAAGATCTTTTAAAAATTCTACTAACATATTAGCTCCATTATAAGCTATATTAGCAGTTTCAACAAAAAATTCGAAAAATTTGTCTTCTTTTGGAGTCAAACTAAACATTTTATCCCTCCTGATGTAAAAGTATAAATTTTCGACCTCATAAAGTATAACATAAATTTTATAAAAATAAAATATAAAATTAATATATTATTTTGCAGAACAAAAGCTTAATATATTCATATTTCATTATATTTTTTCTGCACATTATTACATATTACTACATAATTATACTTTTTATTCTATAAATTTATAGATTGCATTTTAAAATCACAAAAAATTTATTAACTAATAAAGGTATTAAACCTTACTCATGAATCTTATTTTAATATGCAGAAAAACAATTATTAAATAGTAAGATACATAAATTATGCTAAAAAAAAAGTATCATCATATTATTTAAAATACTGATACTTTTTTAATTAGACATCTTAAAAAAAATAATAAGTCAAAGATGCCTTATTCATTTAAATCTTTTAATTCACCAGTAACTAGATATATTGTCCATTCACAAATATTTGTTACATGGTCTCCAACTCTTTCTAAATATTTACATACAAATAAAAGTTGAGTTATTTGATTTATATTTTCTTTATTAGTTAACATAATATTTAACATTTCAGTAAAAATGCTTTTATATAATGTATCTATTTCATCATCCATTTTACACACTGCATAAGCACTTTCTACATCTGAAGCTACGTATGCGTCTAAGGCTTTTCTTATCATTTCTTTAACTATCTCTGACATTTTAGGAATATCTATAAGTTTTTTAATGTATTTTTCATTTTTAAGCCTTTTAGTTATTTTTGCTATATCCACTGCATAATCTGCCATTCTTTCAAGATCTGTAACTAATTTAGTGGTAGTAAAAATCGTTCTTAGGTCTATAGCTAATGGCTGCTCTTTAGCTATAAGTTTTATACATTTATCCTCTATTTCCTTTTGAAGGTCATCTACTAAATCATCATTTTTTATTATACAATCTGCTAGCTCATCATCTTGCTTAACCAATGCTTCTATGCATTGATGTATTTGCTTCTCAACTATACTCCCCATTCTTAGTAAGTCATTCAGAAGTTCTTCTAATGCAAAGTCAAATCCTATTCTAGTCATTATTATCACCTCTTTTAAAATTATTTTCTATATATTATGCCATATTTCAGATTATTTCGAAAGTATTTTTTTATCCGAATCTTCCTGTTATATAGTCTTCTGTTCTCTTATCCTTAGGTTTGTAGAATATATCTTCAGTTTTTCCATCTTCAACTATTTCTCCATTAAGAAAAAATGCTGTATAATCTGATATTCTTCCCGCTTGTTGCATATTATGCGTAACTATAATTATAGTGTATTTTTTCTTTAATTCATCCATTAGCTCTTCTATTTTCAATGTAGATATAGGATCTAATGCAGATGTAGGTTCATCCATAAGTAGAACCTCTGGTTCTACAGCTAAAGTTCTTGCAATGCATAGTCTCTGCTGTTGTCCTCCTGAAAGCCCTAAAGCACTTTTATCTAATCTATCTTTTACTTCATCCCAAAGCACTGCACCTTTCAAGCTATTTTCTACTATTTCATCCAATCTACTCTTATCTTTTATTCCATGAATTTTAGGACCATATGTTATATTATCATATATAGACATTGGAAAAGGATTTGGTTTTTGAAAAACCATGCCTATTCTCTTCCTAAGATCTATTACATCATAATCCTTATATATATTTTTATTTTCAAACAATACTTGACCTTCTATTTTTACACTTTCTATTAAATCATTCATCCTATTCACAGTTCTTAAAAAAGTAGACTTTCCACAACCTGATGGCCCTATTAAAGCTGTAACTGCATTTTTCTCTACATCTAGATTTATTTTTTTTAAGGCTTGAGTACTTCCATAATATAAGTCAAGATCCCTAGTTTGTATTATACCCATTTAGCTTCCTCCTTATTTTTTACCTGTATAAGATTCATATATTTTTTTCCCTAGTATCCTAGCCGTAAAATTAAATAACAATACCATGATTATGAGTACTGCTGATGCTTTATTTGCTATAGCTGCTGCATCAGGAACCATACCTTCTGAATTAAGTTTCCAAATATATACTGATAATGTTTCTGCCGGTCTCATTACACTAAAAGGTGATGCTTTTCCAACTAAGCTGAAATTATCAAAACGAAGTATTGGTGCACTCATTCCTGCAGTATACAAAAGTGCTGCTGCTTCACCAAATATTCTTCCAGCTGCTAATATTATTCCTGTTAAAATTTGAGGTATAGCAGATGGCAATATAACTCTATTTATAGTTTGCCACTGAGTTGCTCCAAGCCCAAGGCTTGCTTCTTTTACAGGTTTACCCGCTGCCCTTATAGCATTTTCACTAACCCTTGTAAGTGCTGGTAAATTTAATACAGCTATAGCCATTGCTCCAGATAAAAGTGTAAATCCAAAATGAGTCATATTTACAAACACTAAAAGTCCAAAAAGTCCTACTACTATAGATGGAAGTGATGCCATAGTTTCAATACATAGTCTTATTATATTTAACAACATACCTTCTTTTGCATACTCAGCCAAATATATGCCGGCACCTACTCCAAAAGGTATTGTTATTGCTAATGAAATAATCAACATATAAAAAGAGTTAAAAAGTTGTGGTCCAATACCTCCACCAGCTTCTCCTATTTTAGGTTTTCCAAATAGAAAAGAGGGATTTAGCGAGTTACCCCCCTTAAATAATATATATCCTATTAAAGCCATTAGAAGTATTATTACAAATGCAGATACACAATATAGAATACCAGTCCACATTTTATCTTTTAATTTAGCATCCATTTATTTTAGTTCACCTCTTCTCCCAATAGCTCTTATTATCAAAATAAATAAAAATGATACAACTAAAAGTAATAAAGCAAGAGACCATAGTGCATCATTCCAAGCAGTTCCTGATACTGTATTTCCCATGTCCATAGTTAAAATACTAGTTAAAGTTGATGTGGGACTTAATAAACTTCCCGGAAATTTTATGGAATTACCTATAACCATCTGAACAGCTAAAGCTTCTCCAAAAGCTCTTGCAAGTCCTAATACTACTCCAGTTAATATACCATCCTTTGCTGCTGGTAGTATAACTTTACTTATAGTTTGCCATCTAGTTGCCCCTAATCCATAAGATGCCTCTAAATAAATTTTTGGTACAATTTTAACAGCATCCGCTGATATACTTGCTATAGTAGGTAATATCATAACGCTTAAAACTAAAATACCTGCTATTAGACTAAATCCGATACCACCAAACCCATTTTTGATTAAAGGTAATAAGACACTAAATCCAATCCATCCATATACAACTGAAGGTATTCCAACAAATAATTCTAGAGCAGGTTGAATTACCTTAGCTCCTAATTTTGGTGAAATATAGTGCAAAAAAATTGCTAATGCAATACTTATAGGTGCACTTAAAATAACAGCACCCACTGAAACAAAAGTAGAACCTGCTATAAATATAAAAGCTCCTAATTTAGGTTTATTACTATCTGGACTCCACTGAGAAGTAAACAAAAAATCCCATAGGGAATATCCATGTTTAGTAAAAGTATTCAATCCTTTTGAAGCTACAAACCCTATTATACTTAAGGTTAAAATTACTATTAATAATCCACAAAATGTAGCAAACCATTTACCTATATATTCAGTTTTTAGCTTTTTCAATAATGTCCTCTTTTTAACGTTTTCTTTCATACTATCTACCTCTATATCATTTTTTTATGTAGATGTCACTTTAAAGTGATTTTCACTCTCATTAAAGCTTAAAATTCACTATGAAACTACCATATCATTAATTGTAAAAATAATACGTAATTAACATACATAGCTATTAGCTGGCTGCACATGCAGCCAGCCTTAATGGTTTACTTATTTTTTATTTCGCTCATTGGAATATATCCTAGATTTTTAATTAGTGACTTATTTTCATCACTTATCATAAAACTAATGAATTCTTTTGATAAATCTTTAGCATCACCTTTTGTGTACATATGTTCATATGACCAAAACGGATACTTTCCTGAAACTATATTTTCTTCATTAGCTTCTACATCTTCTATCCTTAATGGTTTTAAATTCTTTTTAACATCTTCTGTTAAATATGATAAAGCTAGATAACTTACAGCACCTTTTGTAGATTGTACTGATTTTTCAACGTTTCCATTTGAGTCCTGAGTTGTTCCTAGTCCTTCTTTTTCATCTTTTCCACCCATTACAGTGTCTTTAAATGAAGCTCTTGTACCTGATGCCTTAGCTCTATTTATAATATTTATTGCCATATCATTTCCACCTAATTGATTCCAATTAGTAACTTCTCCAGTAAATATTTTTTGTATTTGTTCTTTTGTTAAAGAATCAACCTTTACCTCTTTATTTACTATAATAGCAAATCCTATTGCACATACCTTATGATCTACTAACTCCTTTGCTTTCGCTGGATCTATTTTTGTTTCAGCAGCCACATCAGAATTTCCTATATCTGCAGTTCCTTCAGATACCAATTTTATTCCTGTACCGCTTCCACCACCTTGAACATTTATACTAGCTTTAGGATTCTTTTCAGTGAATTTTTTTCCAGCCTGCTCAGCTAATGGTTGTAATGCAGTAGAACCTGCTAACGTTATTGATCCAGAAACCTCTTTACCATTTTCTCCTGATTTTGATGTTTCTTCTTTACTTCCACAGCCCACAAATGCACCAGCTATAACTGTAATTGCTAGTGCGGCTATACTAGCCTTTAAGCCTTTTTTTACCATCACATAAACCCTCCTCAAAATTTTCAATAGTTAGTTGTAATTAACTGTTTTCTACAAGTACTATGATACATTCTTAAAGTTAACCTATTATTATACTAGGGTTAATTAAAGTTAACATAATCGATTTATTTATTTTTCCCTTATTTATTAAAAATATAATAAAAAAACCTTGAATAAACTATATTCAAGGTTTTTTTTCGCAATATTCAATATAAACATGTTATATTATTTATTTAACAAGTACTTAACAATTCTATAAACAGGCTTCTTGGCTTCAAGTAGAGTTTTCCAACCCCATTTGAAGCTTAGAAACCGTTATTCAGGGCGTAGCATCGCTTATCCGCAACTTATAGAAATTAGGGTGTTAGTGGTGGTAGACATCGTATAAAGTTATTCTTAACTAATTTACATCATTTGTTGTTGGTATTGCTAGAACAAATTTACTCCCTTTTCCTTCTTCACTTTCTACGCTAATATTACCATTAAGAGACATTACTATATGTTTTACAATAGCCAACCCTAATCCAGTTCCCCCTCGAGCTCTGGATCTTGCCTTATCCACTCTATAGAATCTTTCAAAAATTCTACACAAATGTTCTTTAGACATTCCCATCCCTGTATCTTCAATCCATATTATACATTTTTCAGCCTGAAGCTTTGCACCTACTTTTACCATACTATTATTATCCGAATATTTAACAGCATTATCTACTAAATTTATAATCATTTGCTTAAATCTATCACTATCTCCTCTTAAGCTAGGTACTTCATCTCCAACTATAACAATTTTAATGTTTTTCTTTTCTGCGGAACTTTTTAATAGACAACATACATCTTTTATAATAAGGTTTACATTAATTTTTTCTAATTTTTTTTCTTTACTATTTTCTATGTGTGATAGTTCTAATATATCATTAATCAATCTAGTTAATCTATCCGCTTCATCATTTATAATATTTAAAAACTTATCCTTATTTATAGGATCATCTACATACCTTAAAGTTTCTGCAAAACCTTTTATTGAAGTAAGGGGGGTTTTTAGTTCGTGAGAAACATTTGCTACAAATTGTGATCTCATGTTTTCTAATTTCTTTACATCTGTTACATCCTGTACCACAGCTACAGTACCGATCTTTTCTTCCCCATTTATTATATCTGCAGTTCTTACCCTTAATTCCATCTCTTTTGGCCATAGTATTTTCATTTCTTTATAATCATCTTTAGCGTTTTTAAATATATCTTCCAATTCAAAATCTCTTATGTTATTCATAAGATTTTCACCTATTATATCCTTATTTATAGCAAATATTTTTTTTGCATACGGAT
>CAZKOJ010000065.1:0-22134 GCA_964554365.1 uncultured Clostridium sp.
TTTTCTTTCATATGCCTAATTCTTAATTAATAATCATGTTGACATCTTACCTGTTTTTATTTATAATTTGTATCATAATTAGATATAAAGACAATGATTGGAAGTAGTAAATATATTTCTATGTAAAGAGAGGAAGTGGAGGGTGAAAACTTCTTATAGACTATATTGAAGCAGCCCAGGAGTCATATTTTTAAAGAGACACAGTTTTATTAAAATTAAAAAACTCATTGTGTTTTAAAATTTAATTTGTAATTAGTATAAATTAAATTGGTAAGACTGTGTAATTAGGGTGGTACCACGGAAACAACTTTCGTCCCTTGCTGGGATGGAAGTTTTTTTGTTATAAAATATTATTACAAAGGAGAGATATATATGGAAAAACTGGGTTTGAATAAAATAAGAGAAATTTATTTAAGTTTTTTTGAAGGGAAAGAACATTTAAGATTACCGAGCTTCCCGCTTGTTCCTAAAAATGACAATAGCTTACTATTAATAAATGCAGGTATGGCACCTTTAAAACCATATTTTACAGGATTGCAAGTACCACCAAGCAAAAAAATTACCACTTGTCAGAAATGTATAAGAACTGGTGATATTGAAAATGTAGGTAAAACATCAAGGCACGGTACGTTCTTTGAAATGCTGGGAAATTTTTCTTTTGGGGATTACTTTAAAGAAGAAATTATTCCATGGGCATGGGAATTTACTACTGAAGTGTTAAAACTACCAAAGGATAGATTATATGTGACTATTTATTTGGATGATGATGAGGCCTATGATATATGGACTAAGAAAACAGATATAGACCCATCAAGAATATTTAGATTAGGAAAGGAGGATAATTTCTGGGAGCATGGAATAGGACCTTGTGGGCCTTGTTCTGAGATTCACTTTGATAGAGGGGAAGGAAAGGTAAGTTCAGTAGAAGAATTTTTAAAAGCAGCTGATGAGGATAGAGTAGTTGAGTTTTGGAATCTTGTATTCACACAATTTGACAAAGATGAAGCCGGAAATTATAATAAGCTTCAAAATCCCAATATAGATACTGGCATGGGACTTGAAAGAATAGCTACAATTATGCAAGGAAAAAATAGCATATTCGAAGTGGATACTATAAAGGCTATTTTAGATGAAGTTAGTAATTGGGCTTCTGTAGAGTATGGAAAAAGTGAACAAAGTGATATATCTATGAGAGTAATAACAGATCATATTAGAAGTGTTACTTTTATGATTAGTGATGGAATATTGCCTTCAAATGAAGGTAGAGGATATGTACTCAGAAGATTGCTTAGAAGAGCTGCAAAACACGGAAAATCTTTAGGAATAAGTGAGGCTTTTTTATATAAACTAACGGATATAGTAATAAACAATTCTTGTGGTAATTACGGAGAACTTAAGGACAAAATAGACTATATAAAGAAGGTTGTAAGGTTAGAAGAAGAAAGATTTGATGAAACTATAGACAGTGGTATGCAGATCTTAAATGAATTTATAGAAGGTTTGCAAAGCAAAAATGAGACTATGTTGTCAGGAGAAAAGGCGTTTAAATTATATGATACTTATGGATTTCCAGTAGAACTTACTGAAGAAATACTTGAAGAAAAAAACATGACAATTGACTTGGAAAGCTTTAACAAAGAAATGCAAAGTCAAAGAGAAAGAGCTAGGGCCGCTAGGGAAGAAACGAATTATATGGGTGCAGAAGATACTGTATTAAATAAAATTCCTTTAGAGATAGAAACTTTGTTTGATGGATATAATAGTTTAGAGAATACTTCAATAGTTAAAGTTCTGGTTAAAGATGAAGAATTTGTTTCTTTAATAGTGGAAGGTGATGAAGGGGTAATAGTTACAGAAAGCACTCCTTTCTATGCAGAAATGGGAGGACAGATAGGAGACAAAGGTATAATATATACTGATTCCTTTAAGGCAACTGTTTTTGATTGTAAAAAAAATGTTGCAGGAAAAATACTTCATTTTATAAAAGTAGTAAGTGGAACTATAAAATTAGGTGATAAGATAACTTTAAATGTAGATGAGAATAGAAGAACTAATATAAAGAGAAATCATACTGCAACTCACTTATTAAATGAATCATTGAGAAAAATTTTAGGAGACCATGTACATCAATCTGGTTCTTATGTAGATGATGAAAGATTAAGATTTGACTTTAATCATTTTGAAGGGGTAACTTCTGAAGAACTAAGAAAAGTAGAAGGTTTGGTTAACGCAGAGGTAATGAAAGTTATAAATGTGGAAACTGAAGTTATGAGTCTTGAGAGAGCAAAGGAAACAGGAGCTATTGCATTATTTGATAATAAGTATAAAGACGAAGTTAGAGTGGTTTCAGTAGGAGAATTCAGTAAAGAATTATGTGGTGGAACTCATGTGAAAAATTCTGGAGAGATAGGATTGTTTAAGATAGTTTCTGAGGTAGGAGTAGCTGCTGGAATAAGAAGAATAGAAGCTGTTACAGGATTTAAAGCTATCTCTTACGTTGAATCTAAAAATGATTTGCTTAAAGAAGTTGCTAATAAATTAAGATGTTCAGAAAAAGAGATAGTTCATAAACTAGATTTACAAGCATCTGAACTTAAAGAAAAAGATAAGGAAATTGGAGAATTAAAAGCTAATCTTGCAGGTGGTGCTGAAGGTGATATACTAAATAGTGCACAAGATATAAAAGGAGTAAAGCTTTTTACTGGTACATTGAATGATGTAGATGGAAATGCACTTAGAGATTTAGCTGATAAAATTAGAAGCAAGAATGGCCAGTGCGTAGTTGTACTTGGGAGTGCAGTTGAAGGGAAAGTTCAATTTGTAGCTATGGCAACTAGAGATGCAATAGACAAAGGAATACATTGTGGTAAAATCATAAAAGAAGTGGCAAGTATAGCTGGCGGCGGCGGCGGTGGAAGACCTGATATGGCTCAAGCTGGTGGGAAACTTCCAGAAAAGTTAGAAGAAGCAATAGGATGCTGTAGTGCAGTAGTGGAAAAACTAGTTAAATAGTATACATTTCAATAAATATGGTCTATAATATAATTATTAGAATTATTAACGGGGTGATATAAATGGGCAATGATAATACAATTCAGTTTGATATTTCTAAAAATAAAAAAGATTTAACCAAGGAAATATTAACTGAAGTTTACGATTCACTAATTAAAAAAGGATATAACCCTGTAAATCAATTAGTTGGATATTTAATTTCAGGGGATCCAACGTATATTACAAATTATAATGGAGCAAGATCATTAGTTAGAAAATTGGAAAGAGATGAAATACTAGAAGAAGTATTAAAATCATATTTAGGGATAAAATAAAAATGCCCTTTAAAGGGCATTTTTATTTTAAATTTGAGCATAATAAAGTAGGAGAATATAAATGAGAGTACAAATTAGAGTACTAGGATTGGATATAGGGGATAGAACTATTGGTGTTGCTGTGAGTGATCCACTTGGATTTACAGCACAAGGTATAACTACTATAAGAAGAAAAAGTGAAGAAATGGATATAAAAGAGCTTAAAAGTATTTGTACAGAATATAGTGTGGATACCATTGTAGCAGGACTTCCTAAAAACATGAATGGAAGCTTAGGTCCGCAGAGTGAAAAGGTATTAAAATTTTGCGATTTAATAAAAGAAAATATAGATTTGCCAATTAAAATGTGGGACGAGAGATTAACTACTGTAGCAGCTAATAGAGCTATGTTGGAAGCGGATTTATCTCGCAGTAAGCGAAAAAAAATAGTTGATAAAATGGCTGCTATATACATATTGCAAGGCTATTTAGATAGTATTTCAAATAAATAAAATATAAGAGGTGAACTGGTTATGGAAAACGATATAACAACTATAATGTTAAATGATGAAGAAGGAAATGAAGTAGAATTTGATGTGCTTACAAAGATGGATATAGAAGATAAGGAGTATGTCATAGTTGTACCTAAAGACGACGAGGATGCAGATGAAGCCATAGCATTAAGAATAGACAAAGATGAAGATGGTAATGAAGTATTAGTCACAGTGGAAGATGATGAAGAATTTGAAATGGTAGCAGAAGCTTATGAAGCTTTGTTTGATGATAGTGAACTTAATTAATGAATGTTCAGTACAAAAGCTATGATGTTCATAGCTTTTGTACGTTTATCTTATAGCTAGCGCTCATTAATGGTATTATAAATGTTATTTAGATTCTAAATGAGTTGAACTAAATTTTAAAGGCAGTAGAAATTTTACATAAATGATATTGCAGTTGATTTTCAATTGACAATGCATTAAATCCGTATTAAACTAAAGTTTGAAAATAATTATTGAAACGGGGTTGTATAATGTCAAAGCTTTCGCCTGAAGAAATAGTAAAACTTAAAAACAATTTAAAGGAAAAAGGTTATAAACTTACGCCTCAAAGAAGGGCTATAGTAGACATAATAATACGAAATGAAGGTAGTCATCTTACAACAGAGGAATTATATGATTTAGTTAAAAAGGAATGCCCTGAAATAGGATTGGCTACAGTATATAGAACGGTACAATTATTAGAAGAATTAGGTGTCATATGTAAACTAGAACTCAATGATGGCTGTAGTAGGTACGAATTAGTTCATGAAGAGGAAAACCATCAGCATCACCATCTGATATGTACTAATTGTGGAAATGTAATTGAAGTGCAGACTGATTTATTAGAAGAATTAGAGCATGAAATTGAAGATAAATATAATTTTAAAATTACTAACCATAGCGTAAAATTTTATGGTATATGTAATGATTGTATAAAAAAAGTATAATAATAAAAACATAAAAATATAATAAAAATTATAAAAAAGGAGGGAAGATTTTTTTGCGAAGAGAAAAAGAAAAGATAAAAATTATTCCATTAGGTGGATTAAATGAAATAGGAAAAAATCTTACAGTAATAGAGTACAAAAATGATATAGTAGTAATAGACTGCGGATTAAAGTTTCCGGATGAAGAGATGCTAGGAATAGATGTAGTAATACCAGATATAGGATATCTAGAAAAAAATGTAGAAAGAGTTAAAGGCATATTTTTGACTCATGGACATGAAGATCATATTGGAGCGTTACCATATATATTAAAGCAAATGAATGTACCAGTGTATGGAACAAAACTAACTTTGGGTATTCTCCAAACAAAATTAAAAGAACACAATTTGTTAAGTGTAGTAGACTTAATATGTGTGAAACCAAGAGATATAATTAAACTAGAGAATGTATCTGTGGAATTTATAAGAACCAGTCATAGTATAGCAGATGCAGTAGCTATTGCTGTTCACACTCCTATTGGAGCAGTTCTCCATACTGGTGATTTTAAAATTGACTATACCCCTATTGATAGCTGTGTAGCTGATTTGGGAAGATTCGCAGAATTGGGGAAAAAGGGTGTAGTAGCTATGCTCGCAGACAGTACTAATGTAGAAAGACCAGGTTATACTATGTCAGAAAGTACTGTAGGAGAAACATTTCAAAAGATTTTTTCCAATGCTAAAGGAAGAATAATTGTAGCAACGTTTGCTTCACATATTCATAGAATACAACAGATAATTGCAGCTTCTATAAAAAATGATAGAAAAGTGGCTGTATCTGGAAGAAGTATGGAAAATATAATGGAAGTGGCAATGGAATTAGGGTATGTAGATGGCAATAAAGATATATTTATTAATATTGATAATATAAATAAATATCCTGATAATAGAATAACTATTATTACTACTGGTAGTCAAGGAGAGCCTATGTCTGCTCTTTCAAGAATGGCAGCTTCAGAGCATAAAAAGGTTAACATATTACCAGGAGATAGAGTAATTATATCTGCTACTCCTATACCAGGAAATGAAAAATTGGTTTCTAAAGTTATAAATCAATTATTTAAAAAGGGAGCAGATGTTATTTATGAGGCATTAGCGGATGTTCATGTTTCGGGCCATGCTTGTCAGGAAGAGTTGAAACTTATGCATACACTTGTAAAACCAAGATTTTTTATCCCTGTACATGGTGAATATAGACATTTGAAACAACATGGAGAATTAGCTGTTAAATTAGGACTTCCATCAAATAACGTAATAGTTGGTGATAATGGAGATGTAATAGAGGTAACAAGAGATTCTATAAGAAAAAATGGAACTGTTGTTTCCGGACAGGTCTTTGTAGATGGCTTAGGCATAGGGGATGTTGGAAATATAGTTTTAAGAGATAGAAAGCATTTGTCACAAGATGGTATACTTACAGTAGTGGTTACTATTGAAAAGGAAACTGGAACTGTTATAGCAGGTCCTGATATTATTTCAAGAGGATTTGTTTATGTAAGAGAATCAGAAGACTTAATGGAAGAAGCTAGGGAACTAGTTAGGGATGCTTTGAAAAAGTGTGAGGAAAAACACATAACTGAATGGGCAAGCATAAAGTCAAATATAAAGGAAGTTCTTAGAACGTTCCTTTATGAAAGAACTAAGAGAAAGCCGATGATATTACCAATAATTATGGAAATTTAATAAAATAGGAATTGAGAATGAATGTTAATTTTCCTATTTGTGTAGGAAAAACTTTAAAATTAAATAGATTTAAAGATTTCTATGCTTTATAATAAAAAGTATACATAATTCTCAGTTCTCAATTTAGAACAGGAGAAATTTATTTATGAATATTTATGATAAGGCTCATGAATTTGCAAGAGAATTGAAAGATTATCCAGAAGTTGTTAAGCTTAGAGAAGTTGGTAAAAAAATAGATGGCAATGAAGTAAACAAAAAAATATTGGATGATTTTAGAAAGTTACAGATAGAAGCTTATTCTCAGCAAATGCAAAATGGTAAAATATCTGATAAAACTACAGAAAAACTCAAAAATTTAGGTTCGATTATATCTATGAATCCTTCTGTAAGTGAATATATTCAAGCAGAACAAAGATTCAGTGTTATGTGGGAAGATGTATTAAAAATTTTAAATGATGCTATAGGTGTAGATTTTACCTTTGGAATGGATAAATAAATGCTATATAAGTTGACTTTTTTAAAATATGATACTAAAATAGATATGGTGAACATAAATTGGGTACTTTGAAGTATCCAATTTTTTTGAGTGCTTATAACAGACAATATTACAATTTATGATTTTAACAAAAATTGGAGGAAAAATAATGGAATTATTTACAAGAAACGATATAAGAAATGTGGCAATCATTGCCCACGTTGACCATGGTAAGACTACATTGGTAGATGCTCTTTTAAGACAGAGCCATGTGTTTAGAGATAATGAAAAACTTCAGGAAAGAGTAATGGACTCAAATGATTTAGAAAAAGAAAGAGGAATTACTATACTTTCTAAGAATACAGCAGTTATGCATGACGGCATAAAAATAAATATTGTAGACACTCCAGGACATGCTGATTTCGGAGGCGAAGTTGAACGTGTACTTAAAATGGTAGATAGTGTTTTACTTGTAGTAGATGCTTATGAAGGACCAATGCCTCAAACTAAATTTGTATTAAAAAAAGCTTTAGAATTAAATTTAAGACCTATAGTAGTTATAAATAAAATAGACAGACCAGATGGAAGACCAGCAGAAGTTCTAGATGAAGTATTTGATTTATTTGTAGAACTTGGTGCAAATGATGAACAGCTTGACTTCCCAGTAGTATATTGTTCAGCTAGAGCTGGTTTTGCAAAAAAAGAATTGGAAGATGAATCAGACAATATGGATCCAATGTTTGATATTATAGTAAAAAATGTTCCAGCACCACAGGGTCATCTGGACATGCCGATTCAAATGTTGGTTACTACAATAGATTACAATGAATATGTTGGTAAAATAGGTATAGGTAAAATACAAAGAGGAATTCTTAAAAAGAACCAACAGATAGCTTTAGTAAGAAAAGACGGAAAAATAGATAATGTAAAAGTTTCTAGTCTTTATGTTTACAATGGACTTAAAAGAGAAGAAACAGAAGAAGCGAAACTTGGAGATATAGTAGCTATTGCTGGTATTCCAGATATAAACATAGGAGAAACAGTAGCAGATATAAGCAATCCAGAAGCACTTCCGTTTGTTGAGATAGATGAGCCTACATTAAGCATGAACTTTATGGTTAATGATTCACCATTTGCAGGACAGGATGGGGATTATGTTACATCAAGACACTTAAGAGATAGACTTATGAAAGAATTAGAAACTAATGTATCTTTAAAAGTAGAAGAAACAGAAACAGCAGATGCTTTTAAGGTAAGTGGAAGAGGAGAACTTCATCTTTCAGTTCTAATTGAAACTATGAGAAGAGAAGGATATGAGTTTCAAGTGTCTAAGCCATCAGTTATATTTAAAGAAGAAAATGGCAAAAAATGCGAACCTATTGAATATCTTACAATAGATGTACCAGAAGAGTTCATGGGCGTTGTTATGGAAAAATTAGGACCTAGAAAAGCTGAAATGGTAAACATGACATCTGCTATTAATGGATATACAAGACTTGAATTTAAAGTTCCTGCAAGAGGACTTATCGGATTTAGAAATGAATTTATGACAGATACAAAAGGTAATGGAATAATGAATCATGTATTAAGTGGATATGAAGAATACAGAGGAGAAATTCCAGATAGAACTAGAGGTTCTTTAGTTGTATTTGAATCAGGAGTATCTATTGGTTATGGACTATTTAATGCACAAGAAAGAGGTATATTATTTATAGATGCTGGTATGGATGTGTATGCTGGAATGATAGCAGGACAATGTTCAAGAGCAGAAGATATAGAAGTTAATGTATGTAAAAAGAAGCATTTATCAAATACTAGATCATCAGGATCTGATGATTCATTAAAACTAGTTCCAATAACACAAATGACTTTAGAACAAAGTCTTGAATTTATAGGTAATGACGAACTTGTGGAGATTACTCCTAAAACTATAAGAATGAGAAAAAAAGAATTAAATCCTGAAGCGAGAAAAAGAGCAGCAAGAAAAAAATAAGCGAGGGTATGATGAAAAATAAGAGTGTAGTAATGATTCTAGTATTTTCTATTATTTTTGTTTTTACATTCGGTGAAATTTTTTATTTAAGAAATATTGCAATAAAGCACCCGCTTTCATCAAAAGATGAAAAGGTGGAATTTACAGTCAAAGACGGAGAAAATTTAAATAATATTATAGATAATTTAAAAAATAAAAATTTAATGAAGAATTCTTATTTTGTTAAATTGTATATAAAAAGAAATAATGTTAGCATACAAATAAAACCAGGGGTATATTCTTTTTCTAAGAATATACCTCTGGAAAAATTTACAAATTATTTGAGCAGGGGTATCAAAGATGATAAACCTATAAAAGTTATAATACCAGAAGGATATAATTTAGAAAATATAGCATTAGCTTTAGATAAAAAAAACATAATAAATAAAGATGAGTTTATAAACAGTTGCAAGGAATATAAACTACCAGAGTTTATAAAAAATGATTCTAAAAGAAAGTATGCTTTAGAAGGATATCTATTTCCAGATACTTACGAATTTTACAAAGGAGCTTCTGGTAAAGAAATAATAGATATGATGTCGAAGCGATTTTTACAGGTTATTAATAATATTAAAAAAGAAACTGGCAAGAATATTACTAATGATGAATTAGATAAAATAATAACTATGGCTTCTATAGTAGAAAAAGAAGTGGAAAGAAATGATGAACGTGGAAAAGTAGCTTCAGTATTCTATAATAGATTAAATAGAGATATGAAACTTCAGTCTTGTGCTACTGTATTGTATGCCTTAGGTAAACACAAGGATAAGCTCTATTATAATGATTTAAAGGTTAATTCTCCTTATAACACTTATATTGTTAAGGGATTGCCTGAAGGGCCAATATGCTGTCCAGGTAAAAGTTGTATTTTGTCGGCAATAAACCCTGAAAAGACTAACTATCTGTACTTTGTTTCTAAAAATGATGGAACTCATTTCTTTACAGATGATGAGAAAAAATTTGAACAAGTAAAAAAAGTTACTCAGGGCAATAAATACTAATTGAGAATTTATCATGGAAAATTTAGACTGGAGAATTTAGAATGAAGGGTATCACATATGATTACATGGAGCAATATATAAGATCGCTTATAAAGGATAACAACGGAGTATTGGGAGAATTAGAAAATTATGCTCATGATAATAATGTTCCTATAGTGCATAAAGAAGTTGCTAGATTTTTAGAGCTTATGATAAATATAAAAAAGCCGCTAAAAATATTAGAACTTGGAACGGCTATAGGTTATTCTGCTATACTTATGAATATAAGTTCTAATGGAACTAGTGAAATAACTACTATTGAAAGAAATGAAAAAATGATAACACTTGCTAAAAATAATATTGAAAAGTATGGATTTAATGAAAAAATTAAAATCATTCAAGGAGATTGCATGGAAGTGCTTGAAACTATGGATGATAAATACGATTTAATATTTATGGATGCAGGAAAAGGTCATTATAATCATTTCCTTCCTCATTGTATGAGACTACTAAATAAAGATGGAATAATAATAGCAGATAATGCTCTATTTAGAGGAATGGTTGCATCGGATGAATTAGTAGAGAGAAGAAAGATAACTATAGTTAAAAGAATGAGAAAATACTTAGAAATTGTATCTGACAGTGAAAAATTTATAACATCAGTTATACCTATGGGTGATGGAATTGCAGTTACGACCAGGAGGGATTAAAGTGAAAAAACCTGAATTATTGGCACCAGCTGGGAATTTAGAAAAATTAAAAATGGCTATAAACTTTGGAGCAGATGCTGTTTATCTTGGAGGCAGTAAGCTTAACTTAAGAGCTTTTGCAGACAATTTTACCAATGAACAGTTAAAAGAAGGGGTGGAATACGCTCATAGTAGAGGTAAAAAAGTATTTGTTACTATGAATGTATTTCCACACAATGAAGATTTAATAGGATTAGAAGACTATTTAAGAGAATTATATGAATTAAAAGTAGATGCTATAATTGTATCTGATCCAGGTATAATTATGACTGCTAAGGAGAGTGTGCCTAATTTAGAATTACATTTAAGCACTCAAGCTAATAATGTAAACTGGAAATCAGCCCAGTTTTGGTATAGCCAAGGTGTAAAAAGAATAGTATTGGCAAGAGAATTATCTTTAGAGGAAATAAAAAAACTAAGAGAGAAACTATCAGAGGATTGTGAAATAGAAGCATTTGTCCATGGATCTATGTGTATGTCTTACTCAGGAAGATGTGTAATATCAAATTATATGACTGGAAGAGATGCTAATAGAGGACAGTGTGCTCAGCCATGTAGATATAAATATCACTTAGTAGAAGAAAAACGACCTGGAGAATATTTTCCAATATTTGAAGATGATAGGGGAGCTTATATACTAAATTCAAAAGACCTATGTATGATA
Source organism: uncultured Clostridium sp. (assembly GCA_964554365.1). Taxonomy (GTDB): domain Bacteria; phylum Bacillota; class Clostridia; order Clostridiales; family Clostridiaceae; genus Clostridium_AM. Next base: position 11,412 of record CAZKOJ010000065.1, read on the forward strand.
GAACATATACCAGAACTTATTGAGTCAGGTATAAATTCTCTTAAAATAGAAGGAAGAATGAAAAGCTCTTATTATGTAGCTAGTATAGTTAAATCTTATAGACAGGCCATAGATTCATATTTTGAAAATCCTAAGGAATATAAGTTTGAGAAAAAATGGTTGGATAATCTTATGAAGGCTAGCCACAGAATATATTGTACAGGATTTTATTTTGGAGATCCTAATAAACAAACTTATGAAAGTTCTTCATATATAAGAGACTATGATATTGTGGGGATAGTTAGAAATTATGATAAATCTACAGGTATAGCTACTATAGAACAGAGAAATAAGGTACTCGAAAGTGATACAGTAGAAATTTTAAGGCCTATAGGGGATAATTTCCAAATATGTTTACATAACATGAAAAATACAAAGGGTGAAAAAATAGAATCCGCACCTTCAGCTCAAATGATATATACTATTAGCACAACAGTAGAACTAATAGTAGATGATATTCTTATAAAACGTAAAAGTTAAAGGGGGATACGAATGAAGCGTCCGATTTTAATAGGTATTACAGGTGGAACTGGCTCAGGAAAAAGTACAATTGCAAAGGAAATATATAGTAAGTTTGGCGAACAATGTATAGCTATGATAGAGCAGGACTCCTACTATAAAGATCAAAGTCATCTTTCTATGGAAGAAAGAATAAAAACAAATTATGATCATCCAAATGCTTTTGATACTACTCTTTTAATAGAGCAATTAAAGAATCTTTTAAAAGGTAAAGCTATAGATAAACCTATTTATGATTTTGAATCTCATAACAGAAAAAAGGACACTATAAGAGTTGAACCTAGAGAGATAGTAATAGTAGAAGGCATACTTATACTTCAAGAAGAAGAAATAAGACAGCTTTTAGATATAAAAATATATGTAGATACAGATGCGGATGTAAGAATAATAAGACGAATGCTTAGAGATATTAACGAAAGAGGAAGAACTGTAGACTCTGTTATAAATCAGTATTTGAATGTAGTAAGACCAATGCATATGCAATTTATAGAACCTACAAAGAGACATGCTGATATAATAATCCCCGAAGGGGGACACAATAAAGTTGCTATAGATATTATAGTGGCAAATATAAAGCAGTTTTTGCAAAAATAATAATGTAATATTGAATAAAAAACCTCATTTTGGACAAAATTTTAGTTTGAGATGAGGTGTTTTTTTATGATAATAAAAATAAGTAGATCAGTAATACGAAAAAGACAATATATAATTTTTGGTATATTTGTTGCAATAATTATATTACTTTATGTTAGAATAGTTAAATTCCAATATTTTAAATCAGATAAATTAAGTGTTATTGCCAACTCGCAGTATTCTTATAGGGAGGATATCACAGACACAAATTTTATGCTTTTAGATTGTATGGGTAAGCAGCTAATAGATTATAAAAAGAAATATTATGTAGTGATTTCTCCAGATATATTTACTAAAAATAATTTAGATACAAATTCAGACCGAATTTTAACGTTAATGTACATATTAAGAAATTATAATAAGGAATATGATTTGTCTAATATTAGTAATTCGAGCAGCAGTCAAAAATTATATTATGAAATAGATGAAAATACGTACAATAAAATAAAAGACATAAAAGACGTAAAAGGAGTTTATAGTTATAGTTATTCTTCAGCAAATAAAGAAGGCACATGGAAAATAGAAAATTTATTAATGAGCAATAAAAAAACAGATAGTAATGATTTAAAATCTACTGATTCACTAGAAATGAAGATTTTTAATAAAACTAAAAATAATAAAAAACCTCAGATTGTAGTTAATAGAGATATAAATGGAAAAATAGTTGAGGAAAAAACAGAGATGCCTAAAGAAAATTTAAATATAAGGCTTACTGTAGATAAAAGAATAGAAGATAAAATTAAAGAAATTTTAAATAGTGATAACAATAAAGATTTAAGTCAAATAGGTGTTATACTAATGGAAGCAAATACAGGGAAAATAAAAGCTTTAGTTCAAAAAAATGATAGTCAACCTAATATAAACTTAGGGGCAGCTACTAACCATGGATTCTTTCCTGGTTCTATATTTAAAGTAATAGTAGAAGAGGCTGGGTTAGATAGGAAAACTTTAAGCTTAAATGATAAGTTTACTTGTAGAGGATTCTATGAAGAAGAAAATCATGGGCAGCATGGTACTTTAAATCCAGAAGAAGCTCTAATAGTTTCATGTAATGATGTATTTGCACAAATTGGAAATAAAGTAGGATTTAATAACTTTTATGATAATGCCAAGTCTCAAGGGTTATTCCAAAAAATATTAGGACTAGATTGTGAAAAAGAAGGGGTCTGTGAAGTTAAAGACCCTAAATATAGCGACGGAAGTTTAGGAATTGCAGCTATTGGTCAAAACATCAGGATAACTCCCATAGAAGCTATAAGTATAGCTAACACTGTGGCTAATCAGGGTGTTTATGTAAAGCCTAGAATATTGGATGCTTATGTGGATGATAATAATAAAGAAGTGGAAAACTTAGTTTCAGAGCAACATCCTGCTATAGAAAAATCTACAGCCAATGTAATTAGAAACCAAATGATGGAAGTAGTAAAGAAAGGCACAGGTCAGGCTGCAGCAATTAATAATATGGATGTTGGAGGAAAAACAGGTAGTACACAAAGAGTAGAAGCTTCAAATTCATTAGGAAAACTTGAAGATCATTCAGATGGATGGTTTGTAGGATTTTTTAAATACAAAGAAAAATATTACTCTATGATTATTTTTGCTAAAGATATAAACAAAGATAAGGATAGTGGAGGAAGCACCGCGGCTCCAATTTTCAAGGATGTAGTAAATGGAGTGACTGAGTACTTGCAATAATACACTAAACATGTTAAAGTTGCAGAGCATAGTTAAATAAAGGAAAAGGTAACGTATTACTTTAAATTATGATTTTGCAACTTTATTGTCTGTTTATCTTAATAGTTAAATGAAAATATTTTTTTGTACATGCACCTTTTTTGTAACTAACTCATAATATATTAATAAGCACTATTAGGAGGCTCATCCCGTGTTTTTAATGAACTGCTTATTAGATATTGTCGGTAGTATGGTATTTCTTACTGCGTATGTTACAAATAATAGTTCCTTTCCACAACCTTTAAATGATAAAGAGGAAGAATATTATTTAAAGAAACTTAAGGAGGGAGATCTATTAGCTAAGAGCATTTTAGTCGAGAGAAACTTAAGATTAGTAGCTCATATAGTAAAGAAATATTCATATCCAGGAAAAGAGGTAGATGATTTAATATCTATTGGTACTGTTGGCCTAATAAAAGCTATAGATTCTTTTGATGTATCAAAAGGAACTAGATTGGCCACTTATGCAGCTAAATGTATAGAAAATGAGATACTTATGCTTATAAGAAATAACAAAAAAACTAAAAGTGAAATATATCTTCAAGACCCTATTGGCATTGATAAAGAAGGAAATGAAATATCTTTAATGGATGTACTTAGTAGCGATGAGGATTCTATAATTGAAATTGTGGAAAATAAAATCCAAGTAAAAAAACTGTATGTGAAAATAAATACTTGCTTATCTGAAAGAGAGAGAAAAGTAGTTGAAATGAGATATGGCCTTTTAGAAGGCAAACCTAAAACTCAAAGAGAGATAGCTAAAATACTTGGCATATCAAGGTCTTATGTATCACGAATAGAAAAGAGAGCCTTGAAAAAATTATATAAAGAATTGAATTATGGAAAAAAATGAAAAAATTGAGAATTAATGATTAAGATATTAAATATTCTTAGTCATTAATTTTTAGTTTTATCTATAAAGTTACTCCTTATAAAAAGGAATTTAACAAAATTTGTAGAATAATAAGACTTAGGACAAGTTTAAATGATTATAATTTGCTATTGAGTAAAAAATATTAGATAATCAAAATTAGTTCAATAATTTTTAGTTATAATGAATGTAAAAAAAATTTACTAAATAACTAGTAAATTTATTATTATACACATTAGTTTGACATAAGTAACTTAATATTGATATTGTGTTAAATAAATATACTTATAGCAAACATTGGTGAAAGGAGAACTCAAATTGATATCATTAAAAGAACTATTAGAAATAACGATTAAACAAAATGCGTCAGATTTACATTTAACAGTAGGGGTTCCACCTGTAATAAGAGTAAATGGAGAGCTATCACCAATTGGTAATGAAAAACTACAACAAATAGATACCGAAAGATATGCAAGAGAAATTCTAGAGAATACTTATGAGGAATATATAAAAATAGGTGAAATAGATACTTCTTTTTCAGTAGCAGGACTAGGAAGATTTAGAGTTAATTTGTTTAAACAAAGGGGAAGTACTGCGGTGGCTATAAGGGTTGTTGGATTGAAAGTGCCTACACTAAATGATCTTCAGTTTCAACCTGTTGTAAAAGAGCTTATATCTAATCAGAGAGGCCTTGTGTTGGTAACTGGACCTACTGGATCAGGTAAAAGTACAACATTAGCTGCTATGATAAATGAAATCAATTGTACTAGAGGAGCACATATTATTACACTTGAAGATCCAATTGAATATTTGCATAAACATAATAAATCTATAATAAACCAGAGGGAAATAGGTAAAGATAGCTTGAGCTATGCTAATGCCTTAAAATCAGTTTTAAGAGAAGATCCAGATGTCATTCTTGTAGGAGAAATGAGAGATTTAGAAACTATATCTATAGCATTAACTGCAGCTGAAACAGGACACTTAGTATTTTCTACACTACACACTATAGGTGCAGCTAAAACTATAGATAGAATAGTTGATGTGTTTCCTCCATATCAGCAACAGCAAGTAAAGATACAATTATCAGCAGTTATTAAAGGTATTATATCTCAACAGCTTTTACCAAAAGTCGATGGAAACGGAAGAATAGCAGCTTTAGAAATAATGATGGTTACTACAGCTATTCAAAACATGATAAGAGAAGGAAAGACTCATCAAATAGAATCATCAATACAAACTGGTGCTAAATATGGTATGAAAACTATGGATATGTCTTTAGCGGAACTTTACAAAAAAGGCATGATATCCTATGAATCAGCGTTAAGCTATGCGATAGATAGAGATATGTTGACTAAAATAATGTCCTTATAAATAAAAATAGGACCTAAGGTCCTATTTTTATTTATTAGAATACAAAGTAATCAAGCATTTTTAAACACAATTTATCAGATTGTGAAGAAGAATCATTTTCTATATCATTAGTGCTTTCCTGTTCACTTGAGCATATATTCATAGTATTAGTTTTTTTCAAAGTGGTATTCATACTTAATCCTCCCGAAATCTTAAATCTTATTTAAAGTTTTACAAGAGGATTTATCCAAATGATTCATCTTTTTTATGAAGCCTTCGCAAATCAACATAAAAGATCAGTTCGTAGCGCCTCATAAGGCTCTACCCCCTTTTCTAGCACTGTACTATACAGCAAATTTGGTGTTAATATGATTATATAATAACATAGCCTAGAATTAATGACAAATGCCGTATACACCATTAAAATAATCCAAAATTGAAAAAAAATTTAATACTAATAATTAAAGCTGTCTATATATATTTTTTCTATGAATAGCTCAGAGTTAATCATTTTTGCAAATATATATAATTTTTTTTTGTATTTATTAGAATTTATATAGTAATTAATTTTTATTTATGCTAAAATAATTTTGAATTAGGGGGGATTTGTAGTGAACATTTTCAAAGAGATAATTCATGATACCTCTCGCATTTTAACCTATACAGTATACATTATAACTATATATTATTTATGTATATCTTTTTTCGGAATATGGAGAAAAAAAGACAATAGAGAGGTAAGACCCAAAAAAAATTTTGCTTTAATTGTAGCAGCACACAATGAAGAGATTGTCATAGGTGATATTGTGGAAAGTTTAAAAAGGCTTGATTATCCTAAAGAGCTTTATGACATTTTCGTTATTGCTGATAATTGTACAGATAAAACTGCTTTAAAAGCAAAAGAAAAAGGCGCTATTGTATATGAAAGAGAAAATAAGGAAAAAAGAGGAAAAGGTTATGCGTTAGAGTGGATGTTTGATAAAATATTTAAATTGGAAAAAAAATATGATGCTATTGCCATATTTGATGCTGATAACTTGGCTCATAAGAATTTTTTAAAAGAGATGAATAAAAAATTATGTGAAGGGTTTAAAGTTGTTCAGGGATATTTAGATAGTAAAAATCCAGAAGATACATGGATAACTGGAAGTTATTCCATATCTTTTTGGTCAAATAATAGAATGTTTCAGCTCGCTAGAAGCAATATTGGTCTATCAAGTCAATTAGGTGGAACAGGTTTCTGCATTGATGTGGAGATACTAAAAAATTTAGGATGGGGTGCTACGTGTTTAACCGAGGATTTAGAGTTTACATGTAAGCTTGTGTTAGCAGGTTATAAAGTAGGTTGGGCACACGATGCAATAATATATGATGAAAAACCTTTAATGTTATCACAGTCTTGGTGGCAAAGAAAGCGATGGATGCAGGGGTTTGCAGATGTTGCCAGTAAATACTTTTTTAAATTATTAAAAAAATCTATAACTAGTTTTAGTTTTATAACATTAGATTGTGCATTGTATAGTATACAGCCTATAGTATCTATTTTGATAGGTGTTTCAGCAATAACTGGATTAATTCAATACTGTATGAAAGCATTTAATATAATAGCTAATTTTAATACAGTTATATATTCTGTAAATTTTAATTGGTTTACTATTATAGTAATACTTATGTCAATACTTCAATTTGTATATACTCCATTTATATTAATTTTAGAAAAAAAATTGAATATGAAAATATTCTTATATTATATTATATATCCTATATATGCAATTACTTGGTTTCCTATTTCAATTCAAGGAATTATTGATAGAAATAAAAAAGAGTGGAGTCATACCAGCCATACTAGAAGTGTGAAAATAAATGATTTAGAAAAAGCTAACTAGGAATAAGGAAAGACTTGAAACTCTTTCCTTATTTTTGTTATATTTCCAATTACTAACCAGTTTATTTAATTGTATTTGAGATTTTATTAAAATGTGATAAAATATAAGAGGAAAAATAGACTTTTTGTTGAATATATAATTTGATGGTTCTCTAAGGGGGGAAAGATGCTTAATGGATGAATATATAATTGGAATAGATATTGGGTCATCAAAAATTCGTGCTGCTGCAGGAAAATTAGATAAATATGGTAAAATGCAAATTATGGGAATTACATCGTCAAATTGCAACGGAGTTAAAAAAGGAATTGTTATTGACATAGATAATACTTCTGAATCTGTAAAGGAATGTATTGATGCTTTGGAAAGAATGGTAGATGCTAATATCAAAGAAGCATACATATCTTTACCCGGAGGTATAAGCGAATTACTATGGAATAAAGGTGTAGTTGCTGTATCTTCAGAAGATCGGGAAATAGAAGAAAATGATAAACAAAGAGTTTTAAAAGCATCTAAAATTATTACAATTCCATCTGATAAAGAAATAATAGGAGTTATACCGCAGCAGTATATAATAGATGGTTATGATAAAATAAAAGATCCCATAGGCATGAGTGGTTTAAGATTAGAAGTTGATTCGCAAATAATTTTAGCTCAAACTACCGTTGTCAATAATCTTTTTAAAAGTGTAACTAAAGCTGGAATTAAAGTTTTAGGTGTAGTATTTCAACCCTTAGCTATATCCCAAGTTGTGCTTAAAGATGACGAAATTCAACGAGGTGTGGCAGTAGTAGATATGGGATCTGAATCTACAAATATTTTTATTTATGAAGGAGGAAACTTAGCTAGTATTGGAACTGTAACATTAGGTGGTAATATTATAACTAATGATATTGCATTATGCTTAAAAATACCTCTTCCGGAAGCAGAAAACCTAAAAATAAAGCATAGTAGTGTGGGCCAAGATAACATTAATTGTGATTTAAAAATAGAAGTTAATGCTGATTATAATAACATAATTCACGTAGAGTACTATATTTTAAAACAAATAATAGAAGCTAGAGTGGAAGAGTTATTGTATATTATAGATAAAAAGCTAAAGGCCTGTGAGTATTATGAAAAAGTATCAGGTATAGTTATAGTTGGAGGAGGATTATCTTTAATTAAAGGGATAGAGGACTTCGGTAAAGACATATTTAAAAAACCTGTTAGGATAGGAACTCCTAGGTATATTGGAGCATCGAGTCCTTTATATGCATCTTCTGTAGGAATAGTACAAGATGTTGCAGAAGCAATAAAAGATAAAAGTTTTGTAGCTAAAACTGAAAAAGAATCAGAAAAAAAACATAAAGAATGGACTAAAAGTAAAGAGATAAAAGGAAATAGTAATGAAAATAGTAACGGATTGATGTCTAGAGTAAAAGAATTTTTTACAGATTTTTTCTAATAAGGAGGTAGTATTGTGCTAGATTTTGATGTTGATGTTCAACAATTTGCTCAAATAAAAGTAATAGGATGCGGCGGCGGAGGGAACAATGCTGTCAATAGAATGATAAGGGAAGGACTTAAGAACGTTGAATTTATAGCTATAAACACAGATAAACAAGCTTTAATGCTATCACAAGCATCACAAAAAATACAGATAGGAGATAAGCTTACTAAAGGTCTTGGAGCAGGGGCTAATCCTGAAATTGGACAAAAAGCTGCTGAAGAAAGCAAGGATGAAATATCCCAAGCCATAAAAGGTGCAGATATGGTGTTTATTACTGCTGGTATGGGAGGTGGAACGGGAACTGGTGCAGCTCCTGTAATTGCAGAAATAGCAAAGTCTATGGGTATACTTACAGTAGGAGTAGTTACTAAACCATTTCCTTTTGAAGGTAGAAAAAGAATGCTTCATGCAGAATTAGGAATAAAAAACTTAAAGGAAAGAGTAGACACATTGGTCACCATACCAAATGAAAGATTACTTAGTATTGTAGATAAAAAAACTACTTTAATGGAGTCTTTTAAATTTGCAGATGATGTTTTAAGACAAGGTGTTCAAGGTATATCAGACCTTATTACCATACCTGGTCTTGTTAATCTAGACTTTGCAGATGTGAGAACTATTATGATTGATAAAGGACTTGCTCATATGGGCGTAGGTAGAGGAACAGGGGATAATAGAGCACAAGAGGCTGCTAAACAGGCAATATCAAGTCCACTTCTTGAAACTTCTATAGTAGGAGCGACAGGAGTGTTATTAAATATAACAGGTGGAGCAGATTTGGGACTGCTTGAAATAAATGAAGCAGCGGAAATAGTTCAAGAGGCGGCTGATCCAGATGCAAATATTATATTTGGTGCAGTAATAGATGAAAACATAAAGGATGAAATAAGGATTACTGTAATTGCTACAGGGTTTGAATCAGATAGGAAACAACAAAAAACAGAAACTATTACAAAGATGAATGTAGAAGCTCCTAAACATAACACTACTTCAAATAATTTTATTAATAGCGAAGAAGCTGCAGCTACAGCTACAGAACATCAAAGTTTTGATGAAAGCAATCTTGAAATTCCAGCGTTTTTAAGAAGGGAAAGAAGATAGTGCTAAAAAATCATGTACAACCGTAAAGGTTATACATGATTTTTTTTATATCCATAAAATCTAGTTAGATGCCTTATATAGAAAATTAAATAAGTTGGCACAATATAGGAAATAAAAATATTGATTTTTCATTAGAAAATGACAAAATTTTGAAAAAAATAGTTATATAATAAAAGTAAATATTTTCAAATTCTATATTTAGAAGAAATTTAAAGGGAGGTGTATGTAGTATTTGATTATTTACCTAGACATATTGATTTTAGAAAATTTAGTAGTAAATTTATTTCTCCTATACTTAACAGTTCAAACATTAAGAGTTAAAACTAAATGGTTATACATGTTTTTGTCAGCTTCCATAGGAAGTATGTATGTTATAACTTTACTTTGTCCTGAATTGAAAGTTTTCTCCTATTTTCCATTTAAGATATTAATAGCTGTAATTATGATTTTAATAGTTTTTAGAAAGAGAAATATTATGTTTCTTGTAAAATCCTTAGGTATATTCCTCTTATACTCTATGGTGCTTGCAGGTGCTTGTATGTTCATACAATATAGTAATGGTAATACTTTCATTAGTCGTTTTGCCATTATAAATTTTTCTTATAAGAAACTTATGATTTCACTTATGATAATATATATGCTAATACATAGGATAATAATTTATATAAAAGATAGAAAAGATTTAAATTGTTTAATATATAGTATAGACATTGTAATGAAAAATTCTAAAAAAACTGTAGAGGCTTTTTTAGATACAGGCAATGAATTAAGAGAGCCCGCCACGAATTTACCTGTAATAATAGTAGAAAAGTCTATTTTTGATGATGTTGACTTAAAGAATTATGATAAATTTTATATTCCATATAAAGTTGTTAGTGGACAAAATGGAAATTTATCGGGATTTAAACCAGAATATATAAAGATATATGGTGAGAGGGAAGATGAAGAGAGACAAGTTATAATTGCTTTTAGTGAAGAAAAATTAAGCGATTTTAATGAGTATCATGCACTTTTATCTAGAGGAGTTATGTGATTATTATGTATATAAGGCACATTCAAAAAAATAACTAGTCAGTTTGCTAGTCTATTTTGTGTCAT
>CAZKOJ010000066.1:0-21625 GCA_964554365.1 uncultured Clostridium sp.
CTGAAGTTTAGACCTCGTTATTCATTGGATAAAAAAAAGCCATATGAATGTTTAATACATTCATATGGCTTTTATACTTATTTTATTCATTACAATTATCGCAGCAATTTTCTAAAGGCATCATATTATGGCAATTCGGACATGTTATTTTTTCTTTTTGTTTTATTATATCTTTGTCAACATACACATCATCGCCACAATTAGGACATTTTAATTGAACGAAGTTATCACCTTCATCTTCATACAATTCATAATCATTATCATATATATCATCCTGTAAACTAGACAAATCTTCATCTATAGCATCAATATAATATCTTATATCTTTTTGTGATTCAGATATTTCATCTACTTCCTCAGCCATAGATTTTAGTACATTGACTATCTCGGTTAATACTTTTCCTTCCTTAGTAGCATTATCAATTTCCAATCCATCCATTAATCCACTAAGATAAGATACCTTTGATATAATGTCACTCACTTAACCACATCCTTAAATTTATTTTGCCCTTAGTATTCCTTAAACTCTTTCCATATATTCTCCATTTCTAGTATCTACTCTTATCATTTCACCTTCATTTACAAATATAGGAACATGGACTATTGCGCCTGTTTCAAGAGTAGCAGGTTTTAATACATTAGTTGCAGTGTTACCTTTAACTCCTGGATCTGTCTGAGTTATTTGTAACTCAACAAAGTTTGGAGCTTCTACTGAGAAAGCATCTTCTTTATAAAATTTTATTACAGCGAACATATTTTCTTTTAAGAATTTTATAGCCCCTTCAACTTTTTCAAAATTCAAAGGAATCTGTTCAAAAGTTTCTTGGTCCATGAAGTAGTATAATTCTCCATCAGAATATAAATACTGCATTTCTTTTCTTTCTATTACAGCCTCTTGAAGTTTTGCTGTTGGGTTAAAAGTTGTATCAGTTACACCTCCTGTTATAACATTTCTAAGTTTTGTTCTAACAAAAGCTGCTCCTTTTCCTGGTTTTACATGAAGGAATTCTATTACCGTATATACTTGTCCATCTTGTTCAAAAGTAGTTCCTTTTCTTATATCTCCTGCTGATATCATTTATGTACCTCCAAAATTTATTAATCATTTATATTATAACCTTTTCAGGCAATTATATACTCCTAGTCTATACATATAAGGTTTTTTGGTGATTTTGATAATACTTGTGATCCATTTTCAGTAATTACAAGCAGATCCTCTATTCTCACTCCGCCAAAATCAGGTATATATATTCCTGGCTCATCTGTAACTACCATACCAATTTGTAATTCTTGAGCATTTCTATACCCAACACTAGGTGCTTCATGAATTTGTCTTCCTACACCATGACCTAGTCCGTGTCCAAAGTAATCTCCATAACCCTTTTCTTTTATATAATCTCTTGCAACTTTATCTACTTCAATAGCAGGTATTCCTGGCTTAAAAGCTTTTAAAGCTCTCTGCTGGGCTTCAAGCACAGTATTATAAACCTCTACCATTTTTTGTGAAGGCTCTCCAAATACAATTGTTCTTGTCATGTCAGAACAATATCCTTCATAAACACACCCAAAGTCAAGAGTTAAAAATTCACCTTTATTAACGACCTTATTTGTAGCTTCTCCGTGAGGTAAACTTGATCTAACACCAGATGCAACAATTGAAGGAAATGATAAATCTGTAGCTCCTAATTTTTTCATGTGAAATTCAAGCTCAAGTCCTATTTCTCTTTCTGTCATTCCTGGATTTACAAATTTAATTATATGATCAAAAGCCTTATCTGCAATTTCTGCTGCTTTTGTTATTAACTTTAATTCATATTCATCTTTTATAACTCTTATTTCCTCAACTATTCCTTCCATAGGAATTAATTCACATTGAACTTTATTTTTATAAAGATTATAAGTGCTAAAAGAAATTATATCCTCTTCAAAACCAAGTTTTTTTATATTATTATTTTTAACTAACTCACCTAAAAAGTCTGGGAAAGAAGTGTTTTTACTATATTCTAATACTTCATAATCCTTAACCTGTAGCCTTGCTTGTTCCGTAAATCTTGAATCTGTAACAAAAAATGCGTTATTCTGAGTTATAATTGAAAAACTTTCATTTCCCGTAAACCCACTTAAATAGTTTCTATTAGAGTCACCTACTAGAAGTACACCATCTAAACCTTTCTTGTTCATTAGTTTTCTTAGCTTTGTTATTCTTGATTTAAACATATTAATTACCCCCACATTCAATTAAGGTGCAACATTCGTTATTAATTTCTCTAATTTTTCTAGCAATTATTCATTTCTTTTTTAACTACTTAATATTATTAACTGTACTATAATACAGTAACCTTACTGAACAATGTTATTTTATCAAAACTTATGATTATTTGCAAATACTATTAACCCTTTTATCGTAACTTTTTAGGTGGTATTTAGTTAAATTTTTGACAATCTATTTCTTTGCAATTATACCATATTACTACTTAATATAATCAACAACCAACAATTATAATTATATAATCATGCTTACTCCAATAATTTTCAAATACTTTATCTTGTAAATATCATAGTTGCTTTAGTAATTATTTTGTTTTCGTTGTCTTTTTCTATACACAAATTTTTTATATCTACAAACTTTTCTTTGTTTTTTATACTTTTTAGAATATTTATGGTTTTAAATACGTCCCAATCATTTTCTATTTCCACTTCCATTGAATTATTATTTTTTTTATCATTAATCTTTATTACCTTTAACCCTTCTTGCTCTTGCAAAAAATTTATTATGTTGCTGCATTGAATATCTTTAGATATTAATTTTTTATCATTTATTTTCTCTTCTAAATTGCTTAATTTCACTTGATTTTCCCCTATTTCTCTCCACACAAACCAATTTTTAAATGCTAACCCTATAAAAAAAATTATGCATATAATCACCCCTGCTTTATATACTTGTTCTCTACGTTCCTTATTCATATTATTCTAAGTTCCCTTCTTCTCACTTTACTTCTAATCCTATTTTCCCCTTAGCCCCTTCATCATGTGAATATGGAATATATAGACTTTTTATATTGAGTTTATTGTTATTCTCAATGCTTTTTATTAAAACCATATAATCTGTTGCTTGCAAATTAAACTCAATATTTATATTTTTATTTTCTATATAGAAATTTTGCAAGTTAACATCTTTAGATATGTTCTCAAAAAAAATCAAAAACGAATTTAATGTTTTTAATTTTTTTTCATGTGATTTATTTTTATCATCATAAATGTTTTTTCTACAAAGTATTTTTTCTTTGATTTCATTATCCATTACACTTATTTTGTTTTTATTTAACATTAGTATGTCTACAAGTACTAAATCTATAGTAAAAAATATAATTATTAGTATTTTTAATAATTTTATTCTTCTTATTTTCTTTTTTTCTAAATACCATTGAGGTAAAAAATGTAAATAATCCATTATAATGTCTCTAATTCATCTTTTGAAATAGTTCCAAAGCTATTACAATTATATTTTTTAGATAAATTTATTATTAAATCCTCATAGGGAACATTCAGAAAAAATATATTTTTAAATTTTTTCTCTATACTAAATGTCTCACATTTATTTATAAATTTATCTACCTCTTCTATAAATTTTTCTTTGCTAAAGTTTTCAATTACACTATTTGCCATTACCTTTTCATTTACACAAGCTAAAAAATAAAGTTTATTTTCATCTAAAAAAATAAAAATATATTGATGTTCTTTAATGTTTTTTTTGCAACTATTCAAAGCACAGAACTGTATTGGATAAATTCCTTTTATATTGGCACCTCTTTTTGCACACTGCTCTATCACCTGATCTTTATTCCAGTTTAAGCAAAATACTATTAATTCTAGACTTTTCCCATTATCCTTAAATATGTCATATGTGAACATTATGTTGTCTATATTTTTAAAACGATATTTAAGTTCATCTTTAATAAGAAAATACAGTTTTCTTTTACTAACTTTGGGTACCTCTATAAATTTCACATATATTTCTTCTCCTTGTATAATAATAAAAATATTTTTATTATTAAAATCTATTTTAATATCCTCAACATTCTTTCCTTTAATTTTAAATTTTTTTTGCCATTTATCTGTTTTAATTTTATTCATGAAACTTTTGTTTATAATATCCTTATAAACTAATCCTTCATCACCTATTTCTAATATAGCTCTTTTTCTCATCACTTTAACTCTCCTTTCTTAAAAGAATAATCTATACAAGTATAAAAAATCAGTTTATCTTTTACTCTATATTCATAGAATTCTTCTTTGTAAAATTTATTATTTACATAGTACACTACTAAAAAATAATTTTTTTCTTTATTATATTCAATATAAGAATCCTCATATTGAATTGATGAATCCGTTGTTGATTTTAAATAGTCTTTTATCCCTTCATTTGTTATATCTGCTTTATTTTTATATAAAAATTCATCTAAGTCAGTAAAAAGATACTCTTTAATTTTTTGTGTGACCTCCACTTTTAATATATTTTTCTCCATTTTTAAGTTATTTTCTCTTTTTAACATTTCTAAACTAAAACAGTTTAGTGCTATAAAGATACATAAAGTAACTATAAACACTACATATATTAATATAAAGCCACTTCTATTTTTTCTTTTTCTAAAATAAAGCATCTTCTATATACATTACCTTTCTTGGTTTCAATACATATATTCAAAACCTGTCTATCTTTTTTTAATTTGAAATATTTAATATCCTTTAATATATTATTTGTTGTAGCGGAATACATAGACCCGTAGCTTATTATTATGTCTGAATCTTTGTCTTCCCTTATATAATCATACTTGTCTATATCAGAGTCTTTTTTATCACACCTTCTTATAAAAATTTTATTATCTTTTACAGTTATATATTTTGCATCCTCTATCTGCTGCTGGATCACCATAAAAGCTTCATTTACATAAAAGGATTCTCTGCTTGAATTTATTTCCTGTCTATGGATTTTCATATATCTGCACATAATAACTACTTGAATAGATGTTATTATACCTATTATTCCAGCTACTAATATAAGCTCTATCAATGTAAATCCTTTTTTCCTATGACTTCTACTTTTTATACTTTCCTTTAAAAAACTCACACTCTATAACCTTCTCCTTTTTAAGTATATTAGTATAAAGCTTTAAATTAATTTTATAAACCATATCACCTTCTATGCTCATAACTAAATATGGCTTCTCTTTCAAACTTGTTTCTGTAAATAAGGTTCTAAGTTTTTTTTCTCTGAAGTTTTCTAAATCAATATTTTCTTTAGATATGTAATATCTATTTTGTGTTTTTAAATTTTCTATATCTTCATGAGTAAAATTTCCCATTATATTATTTTTAATATATTCCATATACAATGAATACTTTATTATACTTTCATTGTATTTTTTTACTGTTAAGGTATTCAATTGAATGCTTAAACATGTAATAAATAAAATTGAAAATAAAGCAATAGTACACATTACTTCAATTAATGTAAATCCCTTTTTAATCTTTAAAATCCACATAAGCAGTACCTACACATATAGTTAAATAGTGTTTTTTCCCTTCCTTATCTGTAAAGTTAATAGTGCATGATTCCGCTATCCCTCTATTATTTATTCTTAACTTCGTATCTTTTCTTCCTATTTTTAATGTAAATTTATCTGGTAGTGGTAAACTTCTAATTTCCTCTAAACCACAATTTAAAGTAACAATACTTCTCTCACTGTCAACATGTAAATATCCCCCCAATTTCTTTTCTCTACAGTAATCTCTAGAGGTATTTATAAAATTTACTAAAATATTACCGAAAGTTTCTGCTTCTATATTGTTTTGCAATTTATTAAGTCCCCCTAGATTTATAAAGCTATAGCTAAATAATATTGACATTATTGAAATTACTAGTATAAGCTCAACTAGGGTGAATCCTTTTTCTTTTCTTTTAATCATAATTTTAAAAACCTACAACTTTAAATTTATTTATTTGGGGTTGTTTTAGTATTATTTATTTTAGATTGCCGTGGAAATATTAATTTACCATCATATGTAACTTCATATGTATTGTCTTTTGCAGCTATCTTCACAGCGCATGATTTTCCATCACTGTCATACGTAATATTTATAGTTTGCTCATCACTACCCAGTGACACCGAAGCTGATTCCCCTACTGATGTAAGCTCTATTATGGTTTCCTTTACATCATTCCTATCAAACTTACTATCATTATTTCCATAACTAGCCAGCGCTGCTGTTTGTATTTGTTTAGCAGTATTCATAGCCTTAGCACTTCTAGCCTTATCTTGATAAGCTGAAACTTTTGGTACTAAAAATCCCATTAGTATGAGAACTACTGTAATAACCAACATAAGCTCTATTAGTGTAAACCCCTTATGTTTATAGAAATTCATCATATTTTCCTCCCATATGTATTTTAAAATTTATCCGCTGACTACGTGCTAAATAAGTTCTTCTAAACTTCAGATGAAAATAGGTTAAATGCCTAAATGGAATTTAGGAAACATATTTGCTGGTATCAACCAGTAATTTCCTTAAGTAGTCATAATCAAACTCCACCTGAACCTAATAATCAATTAATTGAGTCCATAATATTGAATACTGGAAGAAGCACTGCAACTACAAATATCCCTATAAAAGCAGCTAAAAAAAGTATTGTTACAGGTTCTATAAATGTTACTGCTTTTTTCAGACTCTCTTCAACCTCACATTCAAATATATTTGATATTTTCCATAACATACAATCTAAAGTTCCACATTCCTCACCTATGCGTATTAAGTTTAGAAAAGTTGAATTCCCTATATTCTGTTTTTTAAAAGAATTATATATACTTTCTCCTCTTTTTATACTTTCAATAGAATCGTATATTCTTTTTTCAAGAATTTTATTTTGCATTACACTTGAGCATATTTCTAACGCAGTTATTATAGGAAATCCAGCAGACATAAGTAATGACATAGATGTAGTAAATTGAGAAAATAAAAACTTATTGTAAATACTTGAAAATACAGGTATATTTAATTTCAATTTATCTAAAAATATTTTTCCTCTAGAAGTTTTCATGAATTTATAGATTATTAAAAGAACTAAACATATCATTAAATTTATAATAAGAAAATTTTGTTTTAAGAATGTGAAAAATGACAACATCGTGGCTGTTATTACAGGAATATTGCCACCTGTATTAGAGAGAGTAGATATAAATTGTGGGATTATTTTAGTCATTAAAAATATGATTACAATTATAGAAGTAATTAAAATCATTGCCGGATATGCTATTGCAGATTTTATTTTATTAAGTAACTTATATCTCTTTTCATAGTATTCAGATAAATATTTAAATATTGTTTCTAATTTTCCACCTTCTTCACCCACTCTAATCATTTCTATCATAAATAAAGGGTATATGTTAGAAAATTTTTTTATACTTTGGTATATTGTTTCTCCTTTTTCTACACTGTTCTGTATGTGATTCATGCTTTCCATTATAACTTTTTTTTTATTTTCAGTACAAATTATATTAAAAACTTCTGATAGGGCTATACCTGCCCCCAACATTTGACTTAAATTGTTGCATAATATGCTTATATCTTGTAAATTGATTTTCCGTAAAAAAATTATATCTGAAATTTTTCTATTAATCCTACACTTTAATAAAAAATATTCTCTTTTTCTAAGCATATCATTTAAATCTTCTATGCTTTCAATTCTACATTTTCCTTTTATTTTATTTCCACTTAAGTTTATGGCTGTATATTTAATAAATATATCATTACTCCTTTCTTATTCTAAATATTTATTCTCATAAATTCTTCGTAGGTAGTTATTCCTCTTTTAACAAGCTCTATACAGTTATCTCTTATAGAAATGGTGTATTTGTTTAAATTGAAGTTGCTGCTATCTTCAGTATATTTTTTATTTATAATATTATTATCTTTTAAACTCTTAATATCTACTATTTCATAGACCACTGTTCTCCCTCTATAACCTGTACCTCCACATTTACAGCACCCAATGCCCTTGCATAATTTGGAGTCTAGTTTAAGTTTTAGATGCTTTATTTCATTCTCATTTGGCGAATAAACTTGTTTGCAATGAGTACATATTTTTCTTACTAACCTTTGTGCTATAACTCCTACTAAAGCATCCTCTACAAAATATGTGGGAATTCCCATTTCTAACAGTCTTAATGCAGATTCTGATGCACTATTGGTGTGTAAGGTACTCAAAACCAGATGCCCTGTTACCGCAGCTCTTACAGCTATATGAGCAGTTTCTTCATCTCTTATTTCCCCTACCATTATTACATCCGGATCCTGTCTTAATATGCTTTTTAATCCTTTTGCAAAATTAAATCCTATGTTATTGTTAACTTTAACCTGATTTATATTTTCAATAATACATTCTACAGGGTCCTCTATACTTGTAATATTCTTTTCTTTTTTATTTAAAGTATTTAGCATTGAATATAATGTTGTAGTTTTGCCACTTCCAGTAGGCCCAGTGACTAAAATGATTCCATGTGAATTTCTAAGCATAGCTTTTATGTCTTTAATATCATTTTTGTTGAAACCTAAAGAATCTAAAAATTTTATACTTTCAGATTTATATAACACCCTTATAACTATTTTCTCTCCAAAAACCGTAGGTAGAGTTGACATTCTAAAGTCATAGCTATTATTTTCATAAGTATATTTAATCTTGCCATCCTGTGGTATTCTCTTTTCTGAAATATCCATAGATGCCATTATCTTAAGCCTTGTGCATAGAAGAAGGTATACGCTCTTAGGTATTTCAGTAAATTCTCTAATAATACCATCTATCCTAAACCTAACTAAAATATTGTTCTGGAAAGGCTCTAGATGAATATCACTGGCTCCTTTAGATAAAGCCGCATTTATTATAGAATTAGTTATTTTGACTACTGGTGCTTTTTGTAAATTTTCATCATTTATAAATTCGTTATTGTCTTTTTTTGAATATAGCTTTTTTTCTATTTGGATAGTTTCTATGGCCTTCTCTACACTGCATTTACAATAATAGGTATTTATAGCATTGGTTATTTTATCTTTATCTTCATAAAAAAATTTTACATCCTTATTAGTTATAAACCTTAACTCATCCTTAAGTGATATATCAGGATTTTTATTTATTGCAACATTTAATTCTTTATCATATTCTTTAAAAGCCATTAGACAATTTACTCTAGCCATATCTTCAGGTATTTCTTTTACTACCTGAGCATCAATATACATGTTTTCTAAATCTACAGATTCCAAGTATTCTTTTTCCATAATTAACCTATTTAAATATGTCCTCCCTTCAATACTTTGTTTACAATTATATCCATTAAAGTTGTTCTTAGTCGCACTGGAACTAAATAATTATTTTATTTAGGCATATGAAAGAAAATAACAAGTCAAAGATGCGACGGATATTTTGTGCCAGACAAGGAAACAAGTTCCGCTGATAGTTGTTCTATCAAAGGGTTCTGCTGACGCAGTATGACACAAAACAGACTAGCAGACTGACTAGTTATTTTTTTAAATATGCCTTAGCATCCTATCACACCACTATACGTATAATTCGTCATACAGCCAATGTTTGTCACTATCAGCCCTCATATCTTATCTTCCCCTACAAATGCGCGCTATGCTGGACGCACAAAAAAGTCAGGTATATGACTTTTTCATATACCTGACTTTTAACCTGACTAACTTGGCGTAAGTCTCCCATGTGAAGTAAATCATGCATTTGCAACTCTAAAATTCAGATGGGGTAAAAGAATCCCCATCTGAATTAAGATCTTGCTTTAATAACTTTCTACATCACTATATACACTGTAATTTCCTTGTTGTGTAGATATTATATTTACAGAATTATCCTTTATGCTATAACTAAATATATCTTTCTTTTTCTCTTCCTCAGAATTTTCTATTCCACAAAAATATACATTCCCATTTTTATCCATAGATATACCTGAGAATATGCTTAATCGACTTGGAAAATCATAAGTAATTCTTTTCAACGTAAAGTCTTTATGAGAAAAACTATATAAAGCCCACATTTTTTCATCCTGGCTACCAAAGAAAAAAGTTTCTTCACTTTTATAATTTGTAATAGATTTATTTATTTCTACTATATTATTGCTTATAGTTTTAGCAGTTTTACTATCTCTATTGTAATAATATAGTTCTTCTTTATTTCCTTGTCTACCTAGTATTAACACATTATTTTTAATTGGAGTGAAATATATACAGTAACCATTAATATTATCTACATAAATTTCTTCTCTATCTAGTTTAAAATCATACATATATATTTTATTAGAATTTTTCTTACCCAGCATACTTCCATAATAGATTATTTTATTTTCATCTATCCATTCATAAAGATTTCCTGAAATTAATACTTGTGATTTTAATTGTAAATACTTATTATTTTTTATATCATATATTCTCATTCCCTCTGCACTTTCTAGTGAATCATTTTTAAAAGTCCTAAACGCTAACTTAGTTGCATTATTATTAAGTTTTAAATCTACGGCAGAGTAAAAATCTTTTAGTTGATTTCTTTTTCCAAGTACATTTATATCTATAATATTATTATAGATATTTTTGCCTTCTGATACTTTTACAGAATGTATATAAACTGAATTTTTCATGCTATATACCATATCTTCTGTAGTTTCTTTGCTGTCAATGCTCTTTAAAGCGTTGTCTTCAATTTTAAAAATTTTCGAATGATTATCTTTACTTTCTAGTGCCATAACCTCCGAATAATTAGGTATATTGTTTACATCTACAGTTTTTTGTTCTTTTACACTACAAGCAGTAAAGCTTAAAGCTATTAAAAAAAATATTCCCAAAAATACAGGTTTAAATAAAGCTTTCATTTACAATTCATATTCCCCTTTAAATGAAACTACTGCAGGACCTGACATAAAGACTCCATTTTCTCTTATGTCTATTAAGAGTTTCCCTCCAGGTACTTCTACTTCAACTTTTTTACCAGTAAACCCTAATTTATTTGCAGCTACTACACACGCACAGCTTCCAGTTCCACAGGCTAAAGTAGGTCCTGCTCCTCTTTCCCAAGTTTTAACTTTAACCTTATTATCACTTTCAACTTCACAGAAATTAACATTTGTTCCTTTTATAAAAGCTTCATACTTTTCTATAGCTTTTCCTTCTTCTACATTGTAATCTTTCAATTTTCCAAATATAACCGTATGAGGCACCCCCATAAGCATAGTTGTTATATTATATTCTTTATTTTCTACTTTTATTGCTTTATTTATAATTTCATCTTTGAATTTTGAAGGTATTTCTTCTACTTTAAATGATGGAATTCCCATATTAATAGTTACTTCTTTTACCTTATTATTCTCTATATTCAAAAATGCTTCTTTTATTCCATCCCCTGTTTCTATTTTAATAATTTTTTCTTTTACTATATTCTCATCCCATACATATTTAGCAAAGCATCTTATTCCATTTCCACACATAGATGCATATGAACCGTCAGCATTAATTATAATCATTTCAATTTGTGCAATTTCACTATGTCTTACTATTAGTATTCCGTCTCCACCTATAGCAAAGTTTCTATTACAAAGTTTTTTAGCAAGTTCTTCTTCCCTTCCTAGAAATTTATTTTCTCTATCGTCTATTACTATAAAATCATTTCCATTGCCATTCATCTTACTAAACTTCATGATGATTATCCACCCTTCTTATTATAGTTCTGCATAGTTTTTATCCGATGTCACCGACTCTAACAGTCCATCTTTAATTATGAAATTAATTAAATTAATGAAACTTCAAAATTAGTTTACTACTACACACTAATTTTAGCAATAAGTTATTGATAAGTTAATTGAATACACATTTTAACTTAAACTTTATTTTAAAATTTCAAAATGATATAATACTATAGATATAAGGCATCTGAAATAAATATCAAGTCAAAGTTAGACAGATTTTTTGAAGATGCCTAAGCCTATAGATTGCAAATTAAACAATTTGCTTTCAAGAAAGGATGTTGATTTATATGGCTTTGGACGGAATTTTTATCCATAGTATAGTAAATGAGTTGAAAAAACACCTATTAAATGGAAGAGTAGAAAAAGTAAATCAACCTGAAAAGGATGAAATAATCTTATCTATAAAAAATGAAAGAAAGACTTATAAGCTTTTAATAAGTGCTAGCCCTGTTTACCCTAAAATACATCTTACTAAATTAAGTAAACCAAATCCTATGCAGCCACCTCTATTTTGTATGGTATTAAGAAAATATATGAACACTGGAAAAATAATAAACATAAGGCAATTAGATACAGATAGAGTTGTTTTCTTTGATTTTGAGAGCACCGACGAGCTAGGTTTCAATAGTCTTTATACTTTAGTAATAGAAATAATGGGAAGGCATAGTAATATAACATTGGTACGCAGTCGCGATAATATAATTATGGATAGTATAAAACATATTACGCCTGAAATAAATACTGTACGATCTTTATACTCTGGCATTAACTATGTATTTCCACCTAAATCACTTAAACTTAATCCTTTTAATTATAGCATAGAAGAACTTAAAACTTTCATTGAAAAAAATGATATAAATTATGATAACAACTTTTTTTCTAAAATTTTCACTGGAGTAAGTACTCAACTTTCTAAAGAAATTTTTTATGAATTTAGTAAAGATGAAAAAGATTTTTCAGTAATTAATTTAGCTTATATACATGATTTATCACAAAAGATTTTTAGCAATATAAAACATGGTATTTTTCATTTTTCATCTTATTCCATAAACGGAAGTGTAAAAGACTTTTACTGCTTAAAGCTAAATTATCTAGAAGGTAGTAATGAAAAGCTTTATTCTTCTCCTTCAGATCTTTTGGATGAATTTTACTCTCAAAAAGATAAGTGTGATAGGTTAAATAATAAAAGTTCTGATTTACAAAAACTTATACATGTAAATTTGGAGAGATGCTATAAAAAAATAGGTATATTAGAAAGTAACCTTAAAGAATGTGACGGTAAAGATAAATATAAAATATATGGTGAACTTTTAACAGCTAACATATATAGTATTAAAAAAGGAGATGCCATTGCTAAGCTTCAAAATTATTATACAGAAAACATGGACTATATAAACATTAAATTAGATGAAAATAAAACTCCTTCACAAAACATTCAGCGTTACTTCAAAAAATATAATAAGTTAAAGAAAACTGAAGAAGCTGCTAAAATCCAGCTAGAAATCACAAGAAAAGATGTAGAATACCTTCAGTCAGTGCTTACTAATATAAAAAACTCTGAGGACTACGAAAGCATAGAGGAAATTAAGAGAGAGTTAATGGAAACTGGCTACATTAAATTTAAGAAGGCTTCTAACAATAAAAAAATAAAAGCCTCAAAACCTATTAAATTTATATCTAGTGACGGGATTGAAATATATGTAGGTAAAAACAATTTTCAAAATGATTATCTAACTTTAAAATTTGCTGATAAACGAGATATTTGGATGCATACTAAGAATATACCTGGCTCACATGTTATAATAAAAAATTTTGGAACTGTACCACCTACAACACTAGAAGAGGGTGCGAAATTAGCTGCTTTCTATAGTAAAGCTAAAGATTCCACAAAAATAGCAGTAGATTATACAGAAGTTAAAAATGTTCATAAGCCAAATGGCTCTAAACCTGGAATGGTAATTTACTCCACAAACAAAACTGTATATGTAGACCCCGAAAAATCTTTAGTAGAGGAGATTAAATAGTAAAATTCAAGTGTACAAAAATCTGATACTTGTTCTTACTTTTTTATAGATAACTTACTTTAAAACTCAATAAGTTATAAATTAAGCTGTAAATCAAAATAATTTACAGCTTAATTTATTATGATAACTAATTACTCTGGAATTATATTTTTTATTATATTTTAAAAAACTTCCTTATTATTATTAGATAAATTATTTGTTTCATTTTTAATTTCATTTAGTAAATTTATAATTTTAGCAGATATTTTTCTTGCCTGTTCTGCATTGTCTAAAGCCTCTTGCTTTTTATTAGATTTTATATTATCTATAACCTTATGTGCTATAGCATGTAATCCTAAATGAATTGAATCAACCTTATTCCAAATTTCTATTATACTTTCTGCTTGAGGCTTAAGTACATTATAAAAGTGTCCAAATCCACACTTTTTACCATCACACTGTATGGCTCTAATAGTCATTTCCTTAGCCATAAGTTCTAATGTGTCCACCCATTTAATATGTGCTTCAATTGCATTATCCATAGTTTTAATAAAGTCACTATTGCTTATTTTAAATCCATCTTTATGTGATATTTCATCACTCACTTCTGATAAATTAGAAATTTCATCTTCAATTTTCCCTATAGAATTTGCTAATGTTTTTGCTTGTACAGATTGATCATTAAGACTATCCGCTATAAAATTTAGTTTCCCAGCCTCCTCATTAACCCAATTTACAGTACTACCTATTTGCTGTATACCCTCACTTATTTGCTGTGCTGCAGAGGATACATCTTCTATGCTGTTTGTAATAGAATTAACTGAAGCTTTACTTTCACTTACATGTTGATACATATCTTCTACATTAATACCCATAGCATCCATAGCAATTTTAGTATTATTAACACTCTCCTTACTCTTATTAGAAGCTTGTTCGATATTTACCATAAGTTTTTGTATTGATATAAGCTGGTTTTTTGTTATATCAGCTAATTTTCTTACTTCTTCTGCAACCACTGCAAATCCTTTTCCATTTTCTCCAGCTCTGGCTGCTTCAATACTAGCATTTAATGCAAGTAAATTTGTTTGTTCAGCTACATGATTAATTCCATCTACTGTACTTTTCATATCTTTAGTTATACTTATAAGATTCACCATATCTTTTTCCAAAGAAGATGCATAATTTATTACTGTGTTTTTAGCATTGTTGACCTTATTAAGACTTTCACTACTATTTTCCATAATTTTTGACACTGAAATTGCTTGTTCATGTATAGCTTCTGTGGAAGATGCATATTCTTCTACAGATGCAGTAATATTATTCACACTTTCATTAGTTTCATTTATTTCATTTAATATTCCATTAGAAACTTTTTTTAAACTCTCAGATTTATCTCTTATGTTCTCAGAAAAGAACTCCATGTGAACATTAAAATTGCTTATATTTATAGATGTATCTACAATGCCTCTTACTAATTGCTTTGTTTTCATACCAATACTATTTAATATATTCAACTTCGTTTCTATGTAATTTGTAATATTATTATTATCTTCTCCTCCGAATTTAATTACTATATTTTCCAATTTCTTTAATTTAGCTTTAGATTTTAACATAATAACACACCTCTTATAAATTCATATTATATAGCTTATGTCGTATTTAAATGTAATTTACTTTATACTATTGAAATAACTTTTAAATATGTGTTTATTATTTAAAAAGAGCAGGCTTTTTAAGCCTGCTCCTTCATATTTGTCTCTGGTTCTTCAGCAAAATACTGATAATAATAACATTTTAATCTTCCATTATAAAGTTTTCTATTTTTATCAGATTTCGCACCAAAATGTTTTTCAAATTCCTGATGAGAAGTTATTACAAAATATGACCAATCTTTTAAACTCTTATAAACTTCTCCCATTTGTTTATAAAGTTGCTCCACATCTCTTACTTCTCCTAATCTTTCACCATAAGGAGGGTTAGTTATTATAAACCCATATCTTTTTTTAGAACTAAAGTCTTGCATAGACATTTTCTGGAAGACTATATATTCCCCAACTCCTGCTTTATCAGCATTCTCTTTGGCAGTTTTCATTATTCTTCCATCTATATCTGATGCTAATATTCTAAATTCTTTATTATTTATAGCATTTCTAGCAAATTTTCTATTGTCTTCCCATATCTTCTTAGGTATTATATCCCATTTTTCTGAAACAAAAGTTCTATTCAACCCCGGAGCTATATTTTTACCTATAAGAGCAGCTTCAATAGCTATTGTACCGGAACCACACATAGGGTCTGCAAGCGTTCTAGATGGCTCCCATTTACTTAAAAGCACTAGAGCTGCTGCTAAAGTTTCTTTTATCGGAGCTCCTCCTGCATTTTCCCTATATCCTCTTTTATGAAGCCCTGCACCAGATGTATCTACCGTTAGTGTAACTATGTCCTTAAGAATTCCAACCTCTATTTTGTACTCAACTCCATCTTCGCTAAACCAGTCTGTATTGTACTCTCTTTTCATAGCCTCAACTACTGCTTTTTTCACTATAGATTGACAATCTGGCACACTAAACAACGTTGATTTTACAGACTTTCCAACTACATGCATAAAAGCATCTACTGGCATAAGACTACCCCAATCTACCGCTAAGGTTCCCTGAAATAGGTCTTCAAAACTTTCAGCTTTAAACTCTCCCATTTTTATCAATACTCTATCTGCAGTCCTAAGCCACATATTGCAAGTTACTATATCTCTTTCATCACCTTCAAAAGTTACCTTTCCATTTTCTATTTGTAAATCTTCATATCCAAGCTCTTTTAATTCATTTGCTACTACAGCCTCTAATCCAAAAGTTGCTGTAGCAATTAGTGTATAATTCATATTATTCCTCCAATTATCTTTATAGTCATTCATATATGTATTTTAAAATTTAATTTTTTACTTACTGAATTTTTATCATTACTGGGCAATGGTCTGATCCCATAACTTCCCCAAGTATTTTAGCTTCCTTAACCTCATTTAATAGATTATTAGAAACAAAATGATAGTCTATTCTCCATCCGGCATTTCTTTCTCGAGCTTTAAACTTATAGCTCCACCATGAATACTCTACTTTTTCTGGATAAAGATATCTAAAGCTATCAGTATATCCATTTGCTATGAATTTATCCATCCATGCCCTCTCCATTGGTAGAAAACCTGAATTTTTTTCGTTAGCTTTAGCATTTTTTATATCTATTTCATTATGGGCAGTATTATAATCACCACAAATTATAAGTTTTTTATGTTGTTCTACCAACTTATTGCAATAATCTAAAATAGCATCATAGAACTCCATCTTATAATTGAGCCTTTCTTCATTCATCTGCCCATTAGGAAAATATATATTTAAAAGAGTAAATTTTTCAAACTCAGCAATAAGTATTCTTCCTTCATTTCCAAATTTTTCTATACCTATACCATGTTTCACACATAAAGGTTTAACCTTAGTATACATACCGACTCCACTATATCCCTTTTTTTCTGCAAAGCTAAAATAAGAATAGTATCCTTGTAATTTTTTAATATTTTCCTCTAATTGAGCTTCTTGAAGTTTTGTTTCCTGAATACATAGTATATCTGGATTTTCTTCTTCTATCCACTGAACGAAATTTTTTTTAGCCACAGCCCTAAGACCATTTACATTCCAAGAATATATATTCACAATTCATCACTCCTTACTAAACAAAACCATATTATTCATATTTTCATCTCTATATTATAATTATCTAAGATATAATTATACCAAATTAATTATACTCATAACTAATCAATTTTTAAAGCTTTATTTAGAAAATCTAAAATGTCCTGTTATTTTTGGCATCCAATACATGATTTCATCACCTTCCCTAGCACAGAGTGGTGCATTATGTATTATAAATGGAACTCCATCAGCTCTTCTTTTATCTGATACTATAGCTATATGCTCACTATGATCAAATGTTATGATATCACCCGGCTGCCACTTTTTTAAATTTTCTATATCATTGGGTTTTAATTCAACAGTAATACTTGTAGCATATTTTTTAAAGTATACATAAAGATTAGGAACTCTTCTAAAATCTATATTAGGATCTGGTTTACCTTCAACCCTTTTATAATCTTTTGTATGATTTTTTATATCCTCATCTACCATATCTTTTAAATTATACCCTGCATCTTTAAAAGCTCTACACACTAAATCCGTACATACACCCTCATTTTCTGGAGGATATCCTCCTATATAATAGTCACCTTTATATTTTATTTTTTTATCTGCTTCCTTTCTTGCTCCTAATACTATATCATCTTGGTCATTTATTCCGTCCCCATCCTTGTCTGTAGCTGGTACTACTCTTTCTAACTTTAACTTTTCATTAATAGTCTTAACCTTTTTTTCACTAGCAGTATTATTATTTTGTGTATTAGCTTTATTTTTATTGTAAAATGTATGTTTCTCTATTGCAAGTTTATAACCTATTCCACATAAGCAAATTAAAGCTAAGCATATCATGAAATTTTTCTTATTCATTATATTCCTCCTTGTTTACCCAAAACACATAATTTTAGTACATACTAATTTTAAACTACTTTTGTACATTAGCCAATAAATAGTTAAGACAGTTTAAAATTAACTATAATCTAAAAAACCTGAAGTATACGTAATAAACTACTTATACTTCAGGTTTTCTTATCTTATTATAATTTCATAAATAATACTATATTTATTATGCAACATCCTCTAAATTATTTTCTAAATCATTTTTTTCAGTTTCACTTTTATCTGGCATTATTAAGTTTAATACAATTCCTACTATAGTTGCTAATGCAACTCCTGCTATTTCTACATCTGCTCCATTGAATTTGAATCTAATTGCTGCTCCACCTACACCTATTACTATAATCACAGAACATAATATTAAGTTTTTCTTTTTACCAAAATCTATTTTATCTTCTACAAATATTCTAAATCCTGATGAAGCTATTATACCAAAAAGTAATATACTAACGCCGCCCATAACAGGCATTGGCACATTTTCAATTATTGCAGCTACAGGTCCTATAAAAGAAAGTACTATTGCTGTTATTCCTGCTCCGCCTATTACCCATACGCTATAAACTCTTGTTATAGCCATAACTCCTATATTTTCCCCATAGGTTGTATTTGGAGGTCCACCCATAAATCCTGCAAATATAGTAGCTACACCATCTCCTAAAATTGACCTATGAAGTCCTGGTTCTTTAGTAAAATCTCTTCCTACTACATTATTCGTAACATATACATGACCTATATGTTCTGCTAAAGTTACAAAAGATACTGGTGCCATAAGCATCATAGCATTTAAATTAAATTTAGGTGTCATAAATGGAGGAAGTCTGAATAATTTTGCACTAATTATTGCTTGTATTGCTTCATGCGGAATAACTCCTAAGATTAACGAAGTTACATATCCTGTTACTATTGCTATAAGTATTGGTATTACTCCAAAAAATCCTTTAAAATACATACTACCGAGTATACCCATCCCTAATGTAATCATAGATACTGTAATCCATGCCCATCTTGGCACACTCTCCATTGTTTTCGTAGTGAAAGTGGAGTTTAATCCAGCCCAGTTTATTGCTACACCTGCAAGTCCAAGTCCTATAACAATAACTATAGATCCTACTACTACTGGAGGTAATGCTTGGTTAAGCCACTTAACCCCACAAAATTTTATTATAATTGCTACTGCAACATAAACCAACCCTGCTGCTATAACCCCTGAAAGCATGGCTTCTGGCCCATAATTCTTTGAAGCAACCATCATAGGTGCTATAAATGCAAAAGATGAACCTATATATGCTGGAAGTTTTGCTTTAGTACACACTATATAAAGAAGTGTTCCAATACCACTGCAAAACAAGGCAATTGATGGGCTCATACCTGTAATAATCGGTACAAGTATTGTAGCACCTACCATAGCAAAAAGATGCTGGAAACTTAACGGAATGGTTTTTCTTATAGGTAGTCTTTCCTCAACGTCTACAAAATTCTTCATTTAAAATTCCTCCTTTTTAGCCTCGCTGGACTAATTTAAAGACTATGACTTATTTTATTTTCATAGCTTATAATTCATTAATTTTTACAAAATCATTTTCGTCTATTCCTACTATTTCTACTGATACTATTTCACTTCTAGAAGTTGGTATATTCTTTCCTACATAATCAGGTCTTATAGGAAGCTCTCTATGTCCTCTATCTATTAGTACTGCAAGCTGTATCATTTTTGGTCTTGCTGCATCTATAACTGCATCAATAGCAGCTCTAACTGTTCTTCCCGTGTATATTACATCATCTACTAAAATTACGTTTTTATTTTCTACATTTATCAAATGTATATTTTTTATTATTGGCTGGTCACTTAATTTGCTTAAATCATCTCTATAAAGCGTAATATCTACACTTTCCACAGGGACTTTTATTCCTTCAATCTGATATATAATTTCTGAAATTCTTTTAGCTATAGGATATCCTCTTCTCTTAATTCCAACAAGAACAACATCCTCTACCCCTTTATTTTTCTCTATTATTTCATGTGATATTCTAGTCAAAGTTCTTTTTATTCCTTTGTCGTCTAGAACAACTGCTTTAAGATTCATATATTCCACCCCCTTATAAATATAACAAAAAGCTCATGATTAAAGATCATGAGCATATGCTTATCCAAGTTTAGCTTTTGCCTTATGACCTCACGGGATCACATTAAAGGTATTTTATTTTATAACATGAAAAATATAATATCATATTTTTATTTTTATTTCAACTCATTCCTAAGAATATTTAATACTTTTTCAAAGTAATTTGGTAAATTTGATTCAAATTCCATATATTTATTCATAGTTGGATGTATAAATCCTAATTTTTTTGCATGTAACATTTGTCCATTTAAGTTAAACCTTTGTTTTTTATGTCCATAAACTGGATCTCCTACTAATGGATGCCCTACGTAGGCCATATGAACTCTTATCTGATGAGTTCTTCCTGTTTCAAGTTCACATTCTACAAGGGTATTATTTTTAAATCTTTCCAATACTCTATAGTGAGTTACTGCTCTTTTTCCGTCCTTTATTATTGCAATTTTTACTCTTTCTATAGGATGTCTACCTAGTGGTGCATCTATAGTACCTTCATCATTTTTAACTCTTCCTTCTACTAACGCTATATAAGCTCTTGTCATAGAATGATTTTTAAACTGTTCTGCTAATTTATTGTGTGAAATATCATTTTTTGCAACAATTAATATTCCTGAAGTGTCTTTGTCTATTCTGTGCACTATTCCCGGCCTTGTTACACCATTTATCCCTGACAAATCCTTACAATGTTTTAAAAGAGCATTAACTAAAGTACCAGTATAAACTCCGGAAGCTGGATGCACTATCATGCCTTGTGGTTTATTTACTAGAATAACATCCTTATCTTCATAAACTATATCCAATGCTATATCTTCAGGCTCTATATCTAATCCTACAGGATCTGGTATTGTGATATGTACTTTATCACCTATCTTTAATTTGTAATTACTTTTTTTTACTATTTCATTTATCTTTACTTGTGACTCTTCTATAAGTCCTTGTATATGTGATCTAGATTTCCCCTCTATATAGTGTGATAAAAACAAATCTAACCTCATATTTTTTGAATTTTCATCTATAATAACTTCTTTAATTTCCATCTTTATCTTCCTTTATTAAATAAATTGCTAATAGACCGGTACCTGTTACTACTAAAACATCAGCTCTGTTAAAGGTAGGAAAATAGTAAATAT
>CAZKOJ010000067.1:0-21433 GCA_964554365.1 uncultured Clostridium sp.
AGATATTACCACCAACAACAGTTACGGTACCAGCCGCAACGGTAGCAGTGATATTGCCAGCTGCAATAGTAGCAGTAATGTTACCGCCAACAACGGTAATAGTACCAGCGTCAACGGTAGCAGAGATATTACCACCAACAACAGTTACGGTACCAGCCGCAACGGTAGCAGTGATATTACCGCCAACAACGGTAACAGTACCAGCGTCAACGGTGGCAGAGATATTACCACCAACAACAGTTACGGTACCAGCCGCAACCGTAGCAGTGATATTACCAGCTGCAACAGTAGCAGTAATATTACCACCAACAACAGTCACAGTACCAGCTGAAACAGTGGCAGTGACATTACCAGCAACTTGTATATTACCACTGGTATCTACTAACACACTTGTGATAGTACCAGATGAGGTGCTTCCATATATCTGAGTTTTAAGATTTTCAGCAACATTATTAAAGACTAAATTATTAGGCATCACAAATGCCTCCTTTTTTATTTATGAGGTTATGATTACCTCAGTACATACTATGTTAAACTCTAAATAATGATATAATTTTTAAAAAAATATTAAAATTGATACATATTTACTTAGTTAATTATGTGACACAAATAATCCAAAGGATAAATATTATAATAATGCAATATACATTTGGAGGTAATTTTATATGAATTATTATAGAGATAGTGTGAAAATTCATACTACTGCAATCATAGGAGAAGATAATACTTTTGGAGAAAATATAAGTGTTGGATGCTATACAGTAATGGGCAATGATATTACAATTGGAAAAAATGCCAAGATAGGAAATAGTGTAATTATATATGATGGAACAGTTATAGGAAATAATGTAAGAATTGATGATAATACTGTAATTGGAAAATTACCAATGAGTGTTTCAGCAAGCACACTGAAAAGAGAGAATGATCTTGCAAGTTGCAATATTGGAGATAACTGTGTAATAGGAACAGCAGCTATATTATATAAGGGATGTAGTATTGGTAGCAATTGCCTCATTGCAGACATTTCTACTATAAGAGAAAATGTGTCAGTAGGAAGCAATACAATTATTGGAAGAGGAGTAGCAGTAGAGAATAACTGCAGTATAGGAGCTAATTGTAAATTAGAAACAAATGTATATATAACTGCATATTCGCAATTAGAAGACAATGTTTTTATTGCTCCAGGAGTAGTTACATCCAATGACAACTATGCAGCTCGTCTTAAAGGAAAAGATTACACATTGAAAGGAGTAACTGTAAAAAGAGGAGGACGAATCGGAGCACAGGCAACCATACTTCCAGAAAAGACAATTCATGAGGATGCTTTTGCAGCAGCTGGTAGCGTTGTAACAAAAGATATTTCTGCAAAAAAGATTAACTGTGGAAATCCGGCAAAATATTTAAGGGATGTTCCGGAAGAACAACTAATTGATAATCAATAACATTAAGTACTATTATTGAAAACTACTTTAATGTGTCAAAAGTTCTGCAATATCCATAGTATATGTTGTAAGAAAATATAAAATGGAGAGCGTGAAAACTATGAATATAGGAATTATTGGATTAGGTAGAATGGGTAAAAATCATTTAAGAGTTTTAAATAGTCTGAAAAGTAGTATAAATGATATATCAATATATGATACTGATATTAATACAATGATTGAAATGTCTAAGATATATGGTGTTAAGTATTATAAAGATTTAGAAATCTTTCTAGATAGTGTAAATGCTGTAATAATATGCGCACCTACAACTACTCACTATGAGTTGGCAAAAAAGTGCATAGAGAAAGATAAAGATATACTGCTAGAAAAACCAATAACCTCAACAATACAAGAAGCAAATGAATTAATTAAATATATGAAGGATAAAAATGTTATCTGCATGGTAGGACACGTGGAGAGATTTAATCCTGCAATTTTATATTTAACGGAGTATTTAAAAACTAAAAAGGTTTTATCTATATCAGCAAATAGAATTAGTAAGGCTGAATACGGAAGGAATTTTGATGTGGACGTAGTTACAGATCTCATGATACATGATATCGATATAATTCTTTCTATTATTAATAGCAATCCATCTAAAATATTTGCAGCATCATATGATAAAAATTTAGATAGTGTGTTAGCTATGATGCAGTTTGACAATGGGGCTACTTCAAATCTTGAAGCAAGTAGAACATCTCAGGAAAAAATAAGAAAATTAGATATTACCACCGCTGATGAAAATATTCATGTAGATTATATAAAAAGTAAAATTGATTTAGTTAAGATTTGTGATATAAAACATCCTATTAGTGAAAATAATGCTTATAAAATTGTAGGAAAAGAGGAAAGTCTGTATTTAGAAGGCGAACCTTTAAAAATAGAATTGCAACATTTTATTGAGTGTATAACTAAAAGAAAAAAACCAATAAGTAATGAAAAGACAGGATACATGGCGTTAAGTGTTGCCCGAGAAATAGTAAATTGTATATCTAAAAGGAGGTTATAAATTGATTCCTATTGCAAAACCTATAATTACAGATGATGAAAAAAAAGCAGTATTAGATGTGCTATCAACGGGTCAGCTTGCAAGTGGTAAGTATGTAACGATGTTCGAGGACATGTTTAAAAGTTATTTGGGGTGCAAATATGCAATATGTACAAACAGTGGTACTGCAGCATTACATGCAGCACTATTGGGTGCAGGTATTGGTAAAGGAGATTTAGTAATAACTACTCCTTTTAGTTTTATTGCTACTTCAAATGCAATTCTTTATGTTGGTGCTACACCTTTGTTTGCAGATGTAGAAGAGGAAACATTTAATATAGATCCAGATAAAGTTGAAAACCTTATAAGAAACACTACAGAAAAAATAAAGGCCATAATTATTGTTCATATTTTTGGTAATCCATGCAGTATGAATAGGATTATGGAAATATGTGAAAAATACAACATCATTTTGATAGAAGATTGTGCACAGGCACATGGAGCAGAATACAGACAGAAAAAGGTTGGAACCTTTGGTGAAGTATCAGCATTTTCATTTTATCCTACAAAAAATATAACCTGCGGAGAGGGCGGAATGGTAGTTACAGATGATGAAGAAATTTATAATTCTGTAAGAAAAGTTATTAACCATGGTCAGGTTCAAAGATATGAACATGATATATTGGGGTATAACTTTAGAATGACTAATATAAGTGCAGCAATAGGTATAGAGCAATTAAAAAAACTAGATCATTTTAATAATTTAAGAATTTCTTATGCAAATAAATATCTGAAGGAGCTATCTAGAGATAAATTTATATTGCCTATAGTAAACAATAATGTAAAACATGTATTTCACCAATTTTCAATAAGATGTAAAGATGATAGAAATAATGTAATTGATTTACTTGAAAAAAATGAAATAGGCTATGGTATATATTACCCAACGCTAATACCAGATCAGCCCTTATACAAGCAGTTGAATCTAGGAAGTCATTGTCCTGTATCTCATAAATTGTGTGAGGAAGTATTATCAATACCTGTACATCCTGCACTTTCAGAAGATGATGTAAATAATATAATAAAAGTATTGAATGATTAAATTTTCAAATGAATTCACAGATTAAAGATCAACTGTTAGTGTTAAGAAATCTAAGTTGATCTTTAATTACAAATAAATATATTTTTAAATTTATGTAATAACTTAAGAATGTGAATGTTTAATGTTTTTAAAATACCTATTATATAATATTTAAGAATAAATTAATTTCATATTAATAGATATATATTGTAATAGTTTATATAAGGGGGAAATTATGATATATTTGGACAATGCTGCAACATCCTTTCCGAAACCTGCTAATGTCTATGACGAGGTATTAAACTGTATGAAAACCTATGCTGCCAATCCTGGTAGGGCATCTCATGATATGGCTTTACAAGCATCTTCTAAGATACTGGATACAAGGCAATGTATAAGTAAATTATTCAATATTTCAAATCCACTTAGTGTCATATTTACAAGCAATGCCACAGAAGGACTTAATATAGGAATAAAAGGATTATTGAATAGAGGAGATCATGTTATAAGTACTGTAATTGAACACAATTCCGTATTGAGACCTTTAGACTATTTATCTAAAAAAGGAGTACAGGTTACATTATTAGACGTTGATAGTAATGGTTATATAAATATAAATGATTTAAAAAAGGAAATTAGAAAAAACACAAAAGCATTTATAATAAATCACGCTTCAAATGTACTAGGAACAGTACAAAATATATCTGCAATAGGAGAGATAGCCCGAAAATCAGGAATTATATTTATGGTAGACGCTTCTCAAAGTGCGGGAGTAATACCTATAGATGTAAAAAGTGATAATATAGACATACTAGCTTTTCCTGGTCATAAGGGGTTACTCGGGCCACAAGGTACAGGCGGATTGTTTATAGGAGACGGTATAAATTTAAATGATTTTAAGCAAGGCGGAACAGGGAGTAATTCTAACTCCACGAGTCAACCAGATTTTTTACCTGATAAATTTGAAAGTGGAACATTAAACACTCCAGGAATATCAGGTTTATATGAGGGCGTAAAATTTATTGAGAAAACTGGAATAAAAAATATTGAAAAACATGAAGAAAGTTTAACTGAATATTTGATTAAAGAGTTAAAGAAATTAAGTTATGTGAAAATGTATGGACCAGATCATCATGAAAATAGAAGTGCAGTAGTGTCAATAACTATAGAAAATATAGATAGTTCACAAGTAGGATATTCGTTAAATAAAAAAGGAATTGCGGTTAGAACTGGATTCCACTGTGCACCTTTAATTCACGGAATAATAGGTACATGTAAATCAGGTACTGTAAGGATAAGCCCAGGCTATTTTAATACACATGGAGATATAGAAAGTATAATTAAAGCTATAAAAGAAATACATGATAATGAATAGTTTTAAGAATTCATTAAGGGCTTGAATATGATTGCAGGCCCTTAAATTTTTTTATTACGCCTAATAATACAACAATACAGCAATAATCTGTTTTATTAAATTCGTTAAAATAATTATTATGATGAAATTATATAAATGATTCAACTCTAAGGTACATACATTT
The DNA here is from genome assembly GCA_964554365.1 of uncultured Clostridium sp. Taxonomy (GTDB): domain Bacteria; phylum Bacillota; class Clostridia; order Clostridiales; family Clostridiaceae; genus Clostridium_AM. Next base: position 5,092 of record CAZKOJ010000067.1, read on the forward strand.
GTTATATAGAATATTTTTAATAAGTAACAGGTTCATTCTAAATTGAATATATTAAAAGTGTTAAATAAATTTTTAGTTTATGAAACATTCTTTCAATAAAATATTAGATTAAGGGGTTAAATGGAGGATATTCCTTTAACTCATCCAAATCAAAGTCACTCAATGAACGCCTAACGGCATTAATATAAGGCATTTTTGTTTTCTTAGGTAACAATTTTTACACATATATTAGCATCCTTTTCTTTTGATTTTATTAGCAAAACCATTATAAAAAGGATGCTTTTATTATGCAAATTTTTTCTCTATAATTTCCAGTGAAAATCGGAATTAATAACTTTTTCTCAATTAGATACAAATCCTTATAAAGCAAAGGACTATCGTACTAAAAAGAATTTAAGTGCGAAACTTCTATCAAAATGCATTTATAATATAGTTATTTTAATAGCTCACTAATTGTTACAAATTTTAAACCAAAAGTTTTAAGTGTTTCTACAGTAAAGTCTGTTGCAGCCGCAGTGTTTTTCCCATGACTGTGCATTAGAATAATATGTCCTCCTTTGACATTTTCAAATATTCTTTTGACTATAAGTTTAGTAGAAGGTTGCTGCCAGTCTTGGGTGTCTATGCTCCAATAAATAGTATACAGATATCCAGCTTCACCTAAAGCTTTTAACGCTAAATTGCTCCAGCTACCATATGGCGGCCTAAAAAATGGACGTGGATTTACTCCAGTAATTTTTTTTATTGTCTCTTCCGCTTTTATAATACTTTGTTTAATTTCATCGTAAGATATAGTTGTAATATCGGGATGTTCATATGAATGATTTCCAATTTGATGTCCTTCAGAAGCAATACGTTTTGCTAATTCAGAAAACTTTTGAGCCCAATGTCCTGTTATAAAAAAAGTGGATTTTATATTGTGTTTCTTCAAAGCATTTAATATTTCTGAGATATATACATGTTCGAGTTCATCGCAATCGTAGGTTAATGCAATTTTATTACTATTGAGATTACCATGAAGTATAAGATTAGAAGATTCACTTATATATTGATTAATCATTTTATCACCTCAGTTTATAATATGCGTATAAGGATGGTTGATGTGCTAATGGATTGCTAGATAATGCAAAATATCTAACTTCTGGAATATACAGTGGATGATGTTATTATATAAAATACTGTTAATATGTAACATACTTATTCTATATTGAATATATTAAAAGTGTAAAAATAAGCTTTTTTATTTAATACATAAAATCTTGGAAAGGACGGTCTAGATATGTTTGATGAGAAAGTTTCTGTCTTAATACCTTTTAGGTCTGACAATGGATGCCGTGATGAAATTTGGTCATGGATCAAAAAAAGATATGAAATCTTAATGCCACAGGCTGAAATCTGTGTGGGATATTCAAATATCGAGCCTTTTTGTAAATCAGAGGCAATAAATAATGCGGCTAAACTTGCAACTAGAGATATATTTATTATTGCTGATGCAGATATTGCATTTGATATAGAACATATAGAAAGAGCTATTGCAGAGCTACCCCATCATATATGGATAATACCATTTAATGGTATAAATTATTTAACAGTGGAGCAAACGAAGAATTTACAAAAAAAAGATCCAGGTATTATTATGAGTAGTGTTGATTTTACTGGTTGCGTAAGTTATATGCGCTCATACACTGGCGGAATCAATATAGTACCTCGAAAATATTTTGAACAAATAGGAGGGTTTGATGAACGTTTTAAAGGTTGGGGAGTTGAAGATGATGCATTCCAGAGAGCAATGGATACGATGTGTGGTTCACATATACGGATAAAGACTAAGATATGGCATCTAGATCATCCGTCGGCATCTAGAATTTATTATGAAAAAAATCATAAATTATTCTACCAATTTTATAAAAGTAGGGATTTTATTATACGAAATTTCAGTAAAGGAATGGAAACTAATACGAATGAAGTGAAAGAGAATAAACTGCTAGAAAATGAAATGAAGACTGAATCCAAAATAAAAGATTTTATAGATGTTTCTATTATTATCCCCTGTAAAAATGAAGTAAATACTTTAAAATCAACAGTGGATCATATAATGAATTCTAATAATTCTTGTAGCTTTGAAATTATAGTAGTAGATGACGCTTCCAATGATTTAAGTACAGAATTTTTAAGGTCTCCTCTAAATAAAGATATTTACAAAGATGTTATTTTAATAAAAACAAATAATACAGGATGTGCTGGAGCAAGAAATGCTGGTGCCAAAATTGCTAAGGGAAATTACTTATTTTTTTGTGATGCACATATAAAAGTAGTGGATAGATGGTTAGATAATCTGGTAAATACATTAAAAAATAATAATGCTCATATAGTAGCTCCATGTATTGTAAATATGAAAAATATAAATATGACAAATGCTACAGCAGCAACTTATGGTATGACATGCGATGATGGACTTAGAGCTATATGGTTAACTGGTAAGACTAATAATGTAACTGAAATCCCTTTTGCATGTGGCTGTGCCTTTGGTATAACTAGAGAAGTATTTGAAAAAATAAATGGATTTGATCATATTTTTCAAGTTTATGGTAGTGAAGATTTTGAAATATGCCTTAAAGCATGGCTTTACGGTTATAGGGTTGTAGTCAATCCCGAGGTTATAGTACAACACTTCTTTAAGACAGTACACGAATATAAAATATCTACTTCTAATGTAATTTTCAATATCCTATGTCTCGCGTATTCTCATTTTAGAAAAGAACGTATTATTAAGATTATAGACATTTTAAAAAATGATTATTCTTTTTCTATGGCCGCAGCAGATATAAAATGTAATGAAGAGTTAATTTTTAAACAAAGGGAAAAATATTTTAAGGAGCGTATATATAATGACGACTTTTTCTTTGAAAAGTTTAAAATTCCTTTTTAACTTATTAATAAACCTCGTACTTTTTAAAGTACGAGGTTTAATTTGCCTTTAATATTTATGTGGTAGCATATGAAAGAAGATTATTATCCTTAATCATATAAACAACTCATTAAAAATCTTATAATAATTCTACAAAAAACTCTAAATTCCTTTTTGCAATAAAAAATAAACCCTGCCGGACTAAAACTTAAAAAGCCCGTTGATAAAATGTGCTCATCAACAGGCTGAACTTGTCAATAAACTATGAATAATTGTTTTACTATATGGTATTTTTGATATTATACTATTATAAATGAAATAATGTCTGTTGTAACTTGAAGGTTCATGCAATAGTCTTTCATTAATCCTTTCGAACTTACTTGCCAAGTGTGATCTTGTAAATATTTATGCTTCATATAAATATAATTATATTTATCCGCGGAATATATTTTAATTCCTGCTGTAATGCAGTCTGAGGAAAACTGGCAATCTTCACCACAATTTAACTTTTTAAATTTAACTTTTTCAAAGATTTCTTTCTTAAATAAAATCGTATTACCTGATAAAAAATGAACATATCTATTTTCATTGTTGTGTTGTCTAATACTTAAAGTATTGCTATCTTCAAAATATACAAAATGAGACATCTTTCCAGTGACCTGAGCATCTGTATACTTAAACACATTCATAAGGTCTATTAGATAGTTAGAACCATAGTAATCATCATCATCCATTTTAGATATATAATTGTATCTTGATTTTTCTACTCCAAAATTTAGACATTCACCGAGAGTGTAGCTTTCATCCAATTGAAATATTCGTACATTTTCTAAGCCCAATGATTTTATCTTATAATCATTTATATCTAACTTATTATCATTTAAAATAATTATCAACTCTGTATATGGGTAATTGGATCTTACATAGTTCATAAATATATTATTGATATACTTTGATTTAACAGTAGGAACTATGATAGAGACTCCATGTTGAGCGCTTTTACTGCATTTTTCTCTAATATGCTTAAGCAAAGCATGTTCTTTTGATATTTGTTTTAGCATAGTTAACCTCCTATAAAACTTTTTAATCATATAAACAAAACCTATAATATTTATAGGTTTTGCTTATAAATTAATGGAATATTGTTTCATGAAGTTTAGCCTTTCTTTAAAAGAATTACTTGAAGACTATTATTCTATTCAAACTTCTATAAAGGGAATAAAGTTTTTGGTAACTAGGAAATTTTCACTAATACGCATAAGTCCTTCTGAGCTTATTCTCCAGGTGTGATCTAGCAAGTTCTTATGTCGTATACAAACATAATTATACTTATCTGCAGCATATAATTTAATTCCGGCCATATAGCAATCTATTAAAAAGTTGGTGTCTTCTGCAGAATTTAAGTTTTGAAACTTAACTTTTCGAAGAATTTCCCTCTTAATTAAAATAGTACTCCCCTTTATAATTACATACTCAGGAAAGGTATTTATATATCTATATTGAATTATATTATCTCTAACACTTAAAGTGTTACTATCTTCAAAGTATACAAAGGAAGACACTTTGCCTGTAATATCAGCATCTGTATACTTAAATACATTCATAAGATCTGTTAAATAGTTAGTTCCATAGTAATCATCATCATCCATTTTTGAAATATAGTTATATTTTGACTGTTCTATACCGAAATTTAAACATTCTCCAAGAGTACAACTTTCATCTAATTGAAAAATTCTCACTTCACTTAATCCAACAGCTTTCATTCGATAATCATTTATATTTAATTTGTTATTATTTAAAATAACAACCATTTCTTTGCACGGATAATTAAGTCTTGCATAATTTGCAAATATATTATTAATATACTTTGGTTTATTAGTAGAAACGATAATAGAGACTTCGGGTTGAGATGTATTAACGCATTTTTGCCTAATTTGCTTAAGCAAAACCCGTTCTCGTGCCATTATTTCTAGCATAGCGCACCCCCCATAAGGTTTCATAAATGTGTTATATCTTAGTATAATATATTCATGTGGATAAATATTGTGATAAAAAATAAAGTTAACAGTTTTGTTAATTATTCATATATTAAATTAGTGTAGGTTTAAATAAAAATATGAAAAGGAGAGTATGTTTTGAGTGAATCATTAAATTACAACAATTCATTAGCTGAACTAAATATAGAACATAGAACTAAGAGGGCAAAAGAGAAAACACTTTTCGAAAGTAAAATAAAAGAAGAACCTAAATTAGAAGATTTAATAGATGTTTCTGTTATTGTTCCTTGTAAAAATGAAGTAGATAATTTGAAATCAACAGTGGATTCTATAATGAAATCTAAAAATTCTCTTAACTTTGAAATCATAGTAGTTGATGACGCTTCTACCGATTTAAGCACAGAGTTTTTAAAATCTGTTTTAAATAAAGATATTTATAAAGACGTTACTTTAATTAAGGCAAATAATGTAGGAGCTGCTGAAGCAAGAAATGCTGGTGCAAAGTTTGCTAGGGGAAAGTACTTGTTTTTTTGTGATGCTCATGTAAAAGTTCCAGATTTATGGTTAGACAATCTGGTAAATGCATTAAAAAATAATAACGCTCATTTAGTGGCACCTTGTATTGTAGATATGTCAAATACTTCAGCAGCAGGTTATGGTCAGACATGGGATGATCAACTTAAAATTACATGGTTAACAAATAATCCAAAAGGTATAGCAGAGATTCCCATTGCTTGTGGCTGCGCATTTGGGATAACAAGAGAGGCATTTGAAAAAGTAAATGGTTTTGATCACTTTTTTCAAGTCTGGGGTAAGGAAGACGAGGAACTATGTTTTAAATCATGGCTTTATGGTTATAGAATTGTAATCAATCCAGAAGTGAAAGTACAGCATCTTTTTAGAGCAAGGCATCCATATGAAGTAACGACAGCTAATGTAACTTATAACATGTTATGTATTGCTTATTCTCATCTTGGGAAAGAGCGACTTATTAAGGTTATTAACACTGCAAAAAACGATTATTTTTTTTCTAAGGCAGCAGCAGATATAAAGCTTAATATGGATTTAATTTTTAAACAAAGAGAGAAATATTTTAAGGAACGTTTTTATAATGATGAGTTTTTCTTTAAAAAGTTTAATATTCCATTTTAACTTAGTGTTAAGAAAACTATTAGGAAATGAAAATAAGCTGAAAGGTTAATTGTGGAAAAATATTTAAAAAATATACTGAGTAGGGGAATAGGAAGGACATTCCCCAACTCAGTATATTTTTGGTGTTATATACATTCCTCACACGTAAATGTAATATTTCCTGAAATTTGCCATACTTGTTGCTCTCCATCACATGCAGTATCTATCTTTATAGCCATTAGATCGTTAACTATAAATTTAATTTTATCCTCATCAGGTAGAGTACAACAAATAATATCTTTTTGACGCAAGCATACGAAATCTGTGCAACATACAAAACTACAATTTCCACAATTATCTTTAACGCCTAAACTTGCAAATACCTCAGCACATCCATTTATTTTTCCTTTGTTTAGTTTTATTGTACAATTGTCAAATTTAAAATTACATGGACCATCATCTTCAATAAATAAATCTTTTGGAACAACAGCAGCATGTATTTCTTGAGCATCTCCACCAGTGGTAGTTGGAACTATTAGGTCGTTTGAAAAAGCAACTACACAACAGAAAGGTTCTGAACTACAAGCATTGTCAGGAGAACAAGTTGGTATAGGAGAAGGAGTTGGCGTAGTGCAAAAAGTAAGACTGTTGTCAGTTTCAGAAGGAGTAATTTTATTTACATTAATTAGGTTTATTAATTCTTCTTTCTCCTCTTTACTTAAATCGGTAGCCATCTGCTCTTCGGATATGTTTTTCATATTAGTTATTATTTCTTGAATCTCTCTCACTTAATATCTCTCCTTTATAAAATGATAATTAACGTTACCTACAATATCATTTTATGTAATAGGATATAAAGTGTTACTGTTTGAAATACTTTTTATTGCAATAATTAGCTTTTAAAATATATAATCTTTAAGATTAAAAATAGTATTTTATTTAAATGATTATATTTTTATAATATATGAACTTATATAACTCATTAACATAAAATATGTATTAAAAATATCATTATATAAAATTAAAAGAGGTTCTTTAAACCAATAGTAATGAAAACTTAGGAGCTGATATTATGGAGAATAATGAAAGTAGGTATATTCTAGTTTTTAAATCTTATAATCAAGCTATGTTATTATATAAAAAACTTTTGCAAAGAGGATGCAATGTGGAGTTAGTTTCAACACCATGTAGGATTTCAAGAGGTTGTAGCCAATCATTAGTATTCACGGCAGAAGATATTAAAGAAACTATAGAAGAAGCAAAAAATAACAAAGTTGAAATAAGCGGAGTTTATAGAAAAATTAAAAATGGTAATGCCTACAACTATATTCATATTTAAAAGGGCCTTTAGGCCCTTTGTAATAGGATTAGTTATTTTGTAAAAATCTTTGAAACCAGTTCTTTTTTTTCAATTTTTCATAAAGATTTTCTAATTGTTTATTTTTTATTTCAAGTTCATTTTTAAAAATTAAATTCTGTTGAGATAACTCTATAATTTTCTTTTCCTTATCGTCAATCTTAGATTGTAATTCTTGTATATATTTTTTTTCTTTTCTATTATAAGTTGTCGGTGTCTTATTTATAGGCATAAATAATGAATTCCTTAAAGGGTTCTTGTCTACATAAAATGCATTTGAAGTTGTACCCTCAAGATTTATTATAGGATAAGGAAAAGTATCAATATTAATAGTGGTAAATACACTTTTATAATCTTTATCAGTCTTATGATTACTTAGATATATCCCTGTAAAAAATTGTCCTTTCTTATGTGATAAAGTTTTTTTGTGATCCCAATCATCTCTACCATAAAAGGATTTTCTATATACTATTTGTCCATTTTCTTCCCAAATAACGTACGTATTTCCAGATTTATTTATTATACTAGCATGAGTTGAATTTGTATTTCCATCTGAAAGGAGGATAGGGTCTGACCATTGAGGATTAGAGGATTCTAATATTTTGTATTTTACAAATGTCTGTATGTTTTTATCAAAACAACTATTATAGCAAAGTAATGCAGTTTTTTTATCATTTATAAGAAAAGTAACATTGTCAGCAGATGGGAGAAGGATATTATCATCGTAATTGATCCAGCTTTGTAGGCTTGTATCAAACTTTTTAATTGCAAAACTGCTATAGTTTTTTTCATAAAATAAGTAAATATTATCATTAGTTATGTCTACTATATAAGGGTACATATACTTTGAAAATGAAACGTCTCCTATTTTTGTGTTATAAAAAGTATTGTTATTTAAAAAAGTATGACAGATACTCTTCTGAGAAGGTTGAATCTTGTTTTCTAGTATGTAAAAAATATGAGGTTTAAATTTAACTATTTTTAATGTAAGAAAAAAGACATTAAACTTTTTAGTATTAATATTAAAAAAACTAATATCTTTATGAGAATTTGATGGATATACTGAATACTTTATGTTTCCATTAATAGATGTATAAAGTATATGAACTTTATCAAATGAATCAATGCTGACAGAAAAATTAATAATATTTTCTTTAAATATAGATGAAGAAATAGTTCCTTTATAGTCATAAAATTGTAAGAATAGATTTTTATGATTATTTAATGTAAATTTATAAAATGTATTTTTAGAGTCTCTTATTATAAAACAATATTCATTATTGTAAACCACATTTTACACCTCATTTTGATAAGAATAAAAATTTACTACAGGCCTACTTTAATAAATAATATTCATGTATAGCTATAAATATGTGAACGAATATGAAACTAAAATCATACAATATACAGTAATTAAAATCTTTATGAGAAAATTTTATATGAAACTAGTAACACAACTTAACTTAATTCATATATTAATATTAGAAAGTTTTATATTTTATTGCATTGTTCGCTCAACAATATACTATGTAATAAGATAATAACTTAAATAATTTAAATAATTTTAGGGAGGAATGACCTAATGCCTGTATCTGATTTAACAAGGAGAATTAGGTATTTTGTATCTAATAATGGAGATGTCTCCATTGTTGATGAGTTTACTAATGCAATTATCAAAACAATTAACACAGGATTAGGAGCTACAGAAGTTGTTCGTGCAACTGATGCTCCTGATGATCGTGTATATGTAGCTAATGCAGGTTCCAATACAATATCAGCTATATGTATTAATGGTACAGTCAGAAATTATAATATTCCCAATAATGGTTTTTTAGACGTATATCCTGAAGATGCAAAATTATATGCATCTACTGGAACAACTGTTACAGTAAATGATTTATTAAGTGGATCACTAATAGGCACTATACAAGGCTTTACCAATGTGCAATATATAAAACTAAATAATAGTGGAAATTTATTGTATGTTGTAGATACTGGAGATAATTCAGTAAGAATAATTAGTACATTAACATTAACAGAGGTAGGTAAGATATCATCAGGAATAGCTCCAAACTTTATATTATTTAGTAGCGATGGAACTAAGGCATTTATATCAAATTCAGGGAGTGCAAGTATAAGTGTAATAAATCTTTCGGATAATTCAATTTTAAATAGTATACCACTAGGAGTAGGTGTGGTACCATATGGACTTGCACTGTTTGGTAACATTTTATATGTTGCAAATACAGCTGGAAGTGTAATACCAGTAAACATACTAGCTGGGACACCAATGACACCTATAATCTTAGGCGGAAGTCCTCAAAGAGTAATATTGTCACCAGATAAGACAAGGCTATATGTAACAAACTCTGGAAACCTAAATGTAAATATGATAGATCCTCTAACAAATACCTTAATAGGAAGTATTGGTGGATTTACAGGTGCTCCTATAGGTATTGTAGGAACCTATGAAGGTTCTTTAATTTCGCCAGGCGATCCTATTGATTTAACTGATAGTTATCAATTAGATGATATTTCTGAATCTGTATGTATTATAACTAAAAAAGTTTTTGCACATTGTCAACAAAGGGTTTGTCTGCCAAATGTAAATGTAGGTGGCTTTCCAAGCACTGGTGGACCATTTGTAATAGAAAAAATATCATTCGGCAATGGTTTTGTAGTGCCAGGAACAGAAGTTAGGGTACCAATACCTGAAAGACCAAACTTTTCAAGGGTAAAATTTGTGTTAAGAATTCCTTATTCTGTAGAATATAGAGATGCATCTGGAACTACTGGCAAAATAGAAGGTTTCTTACCAGATATAGATAAAGACGTTATATTATTTATTCCTGAAGCTAGAGATGAGTTTAGTTTTGATATTGTAATAGAAACTAGATCAGAGATTCTAAATAATCCTAGTTTTATAAATGGAATTCTAAACTTTGCAGTAGGAACATTCATAGTATATAAAGTTGTAGGAGAAGTTCAACTTTTGATACCAGCATTTGGATATTGTCCTGCACCTCCAGAGTGTGAAGATTGGATAGAACCACCAGGAGAGAATGTATGTGAAAGATTTATAGATTTTACTCTAACTCCATTTCCAGAAGATTTCTTTCCATACCAATATGAAGATATAAATTGTTCAAATACCATATAGTAAATATAAGAGTTAATAAAAGAGCAGGCGATTGTCTGCTCTAAATTATTATTATTTGGAGGGTTATTTAATGGATGAACTAGGAAAAAATCTAAATGAGGAAGAATTAAGAATAAAAGCCATAGAGTTCTATAATAAATATAAAAAAGATGAGGAAATACTTAGACTTATACAAAGTAAAGAATTTATAGATACTTTGTCAAAATTGTATAACTTAATAAATAGAAATTCTAATAGGATAACAATAAAAAACTATAGCAGCATAGAAGACAAAAAAAGAATACTAGAAGAAAAATATAATATGAATCAGTATAAATTTATAGCTCTAAGTGATAAATCAGAAATAATTGAGGTATATGATTCTAATAAGGTTGTGGCATATGCTTTAATAAGTTATGAGAATGAATTAGATTTTGGAAAATATGAGTTTTTACATTTTATAGGTTTTATAAATAATGAAGATAGTAAATATTATAAAAAATTTGAAAAGCTCATAATGCAAAAACTAAAAAATAAGTCAACCTTATATTTTGACAGAATCATAAGTTTTAAGTACGATGAAAAGAAAGATCAAAGAGCATTAGAAGAGATTAATGATATGGGATATATGTGTATATGGAAAAACTGTAAAATAGAATTGAATATAAAGGAGTGTGTTAAATTACCTATTGAGGGATATATAAAGAAAATTAAAAATATTGGTATAGACTATATGGTCATAGGCAAAGTAATACCAAAACGATTCGAAAATAAAAGTAATATTTATGAAGGTAGTTTAGAAAAAGGAAATTTTTTTTTCAATATAGTTAACAATCAAGATAAAGCTTTTGTAAATTTCTACATTTATAATGGAAAAATTGAGGATAAAAATTATATTAAAGAAGTATATGAGCTAACCTTTAAATTTTTATCAGAACATAATATAAGTAAGGTAGTCACATTTATACCCCCAGAAAATATAATGTTATTAAGCAATACTACTGATGTTAATATATTGCAAAATATATATTGGCTAAGAAAGCAGCTATAATTTAGGAGTTGTTAAGTATGTATCAATATGAACAGTCTCAGTACTTGCTAGTTTTTACTTCACATAATCAAGCTGTATTTTTATTTAATAAGCTTTTAAAAAAGGGGTATAAAGTTGAACTAGTATCTACTCCTTGTAGTCTTTCAGCTGGGTGTACGCAGTCTATAAAGTTTATGGAAAAAGATTTACAGACAATAAAAACTGAGGCGAAAATTAGCAGTATGAAAGTAAGAGGTATATACAAAATAGTTAAAAGTTCTAATAAATATACCTATATTAAAATAACTTAAAATTTTAAAGGACCAATTATTGGTCCTTTTTAAATAAATCTATAAAACTTTTCTTTTTTTGTATTTGAGAACTTTTTATGCTTTCATTTTGTAATTCAAGTGCTTGTATTTTATGATAAAGATCCTGTATTAGTAAAGCCTTTTCAGCTGCTAAGTTTTTCATAGAAGAATAAGATTCACTTAAGTCGTGAATTTCACTTTCCTTTAAGCAAAGGCTACTTTTAAATTGTTCTATTTCAGCATCTTTTAAGCTGAGATTATTCTTAAGCTGTTTTATTTCATTTTCCTTTAAGTTAAGACTATTTTTAAGGTAATCAAAATTAAGATTGTTTGAGTCTATAAACTCATTTTGTTGATTAACTAAATTATCTAATTCTTCTTCTTGTTGAATTTTTTCATCATTTTCATCATTTCTATATAGAGTCTTATTGTTTAAATTACTATTTTCAGCAATTATCTTCAAAGTTTCTCTTAAAGGTCCATTAAGAGGATTAAATTTTTGTTCTGTTTTTACAGTATCTACTTTAAGAAAATTTTTCACATCACTATCTTCTAAAATAGTATAAAAAGGAGTCATACTTATCAAAAATAAAAAATTGCTTTTACCAGTATATTGTAGATTCCTATTCGATATATATTTTCCAATGAATATTGTATCTTTATATGAAATCATTTTTTTATCACATAAGTTAGTAGTTTCATAATAGGATTTTACTAAAAATAATGTATCATTTTCTCTCCAAAATAAAAACAATGCATCATTCATACATAGTACTGATGGTAGTGAGGAAGTAAAAGAATTATTTCTAATTAATAAATTATCAGACCAAATTGAACTACTTGCATTAAAATCCTTAAATTTCAGGATCGTATTAACAGTTTTGTTAATATAGGAATTATAGCATATAATGCCAATGCCAATATTATTTATAAATAATTCTGCATTTTGACAATTTTCAAGAGATATATTATTTTCTAGCATTGTCCACGTACTAAAGGGTATATTAAATCTTTGTATACAATACTGATTGGGAGTATTTGTTAGGTAAAATATATAAATATTATTTTTATAAGAATCAATACTGTATGGCAGTGAATCATTAATAAATAATGTTTCATCTAGTTTTTTAAAACTCCATACATCGTTGTGAAGAAAACTATGGTTTATAGTACACTTATTAATATTATACTTATTCTGAATCATGTAAAAAACATGAATGCCAGAAGATATACTTTTTATAGTAATATAATTAATTTTATAATCTTTGGAAGGTACGCTAGTTATAGTTTTCTCAATACTTGGAGAATCTAAAATTGAATGTTTTAAAACCCCATCTTTAGTTAGAAATGCAATATGAATTCTATCCATGTCATCTATGTCTACAGAGTAATCAAGTACAGAATGTTTATAGGTAAATCTAGTATTATTTTTAGTATCAAATTCGTCAAATTTTTCAATAATTAAGTTGTTGGAGGAATCTAACCAAAATTTATGGAGAATATTTTGCGAGCTTTTTATAATGCAAGGCAAATCTTTATAAATCATAAATCAACCTTTCCTTTACAATTGCTTATAAGAAATAATAACTATAATGTAATTTAATTAATATTAATATATATGAAACTAAATATAATTTTATTAATTCAATTTACTTAATTTCTCTAGTAGAAGTTTTTTATTTGTAAGAATATACGTAAATGAAACAATAAGTTTAGATACCTATGGATTTATTCAACATTTTTTTTATACGGCATATAATAATGTGTAAGAGAATAATGTCCTGTAACTTAATATATGTTTTACTATATAAAAATTAGTTTTTAATTAATTAGAAAATGGAGGTTTACAATGAAGATTCTTCTTTTAGAGGATACACCTATTTTTAAGTATGGTTTTGCAGCAGCCATGATAAAAAAAGGTATTGAAGTTAAATATACATCACTTTCCTCTGAAATAAATAAGGGGAATTTATATGCATTTAAAGAAGAAATAGAAAAGTTTAAACCTAATATTATATTAAATGCTGGTATGTGTGTTATGGATAACTTAAGTGAGATGTTTAGTATTATAAAATATTGTTCAGTACCCTATGTATATTGGGCTATAGAAGATCCAGTTTATTTTACTCATATTTCTTTAAAGCATGCATTAATGTCTTCAATGTGTATGACTACAGCTGCCGAGAGTATCCCTAAGTATAAGAAGTATGGTATAGATGCTGTATTTATGATGTTTGGATGCAATAAAGATTTTCACTATAAAGGAAGCTTTAATCCTAAGTTTAATCATGACATAATTTTTATAGGGAATAATTACAATCAACATTTTTCAAGAAAAAAGGGAATAGATATTATTCTAAAACCTTTATTACAAAGAAATTATGATATTAAAGTTTACGGAAATGATTGGTGGTTTGATGATTCTTATAATTTTGTATTAGATAGAAAATATTATGGGGGATACTGTGATTATAAAGAACTTCCAGATGCCTATGCTACGGCTAAAATTGCTCTTGGAATGCATTCAGTTGCAAACTCCAGTACTATGATGAGTATGAGGACTTTTGAAATTATGGGGTGTGGAGGGTTTTATTTATCTCAACATACGCCAGCTATCCAAAAATACTTTTTAAATCAAAAGCATTTAGTTTGGAGTGAAAATTCTTACAGTACTTTAAGAATAGTAGAGCGTTATTTAAGCAATAAGAATGGAAGAGAAAGAATAGCTTTAGAAGGTCAAAAAGAATGTTACTTGAAACATGATTATGAGAAAAAGGTTGATATATTTGTATATGAATTAAAGCGAAGAAATCTTTGGAAATAGGTGATATGATTGAAAATTATGACGTTGAGTACGGCCCCAATTATAAGATATGGAATTGGTCACTCTATGGAACAAAGCCCCATAGAAATTATATATACTGATTTTGGAAAGGAAATCTCAAAGGGAAACTATGATTCCTTAATATATGCTATAAAACAGTATAAACCTAATGCTTTCTTTTATGAACATGTAGCCATATTAAAAAACAGGGATGTATTTTTTAACATAGCAGAAAAATACAGTATTCCAATATTGTATTGGGCTATAGATGATCCTATAGAAATGATGAGTGAATCTATAAGACATGCAAAAAGGTCTATACTAACATTTACTCCATCAGTTGAATGTATAGAAAGATATAAAGCAATGGGAATTAATGCGTCGTTACTAATGTTTGGATGTAATGAAGACATTCAGAGAATAGGAGCACATAATGAAAAATTTAATCATGATATAGTATTTATAGGAAATAATTACTCTAGATATCCTGCAAGACTTCAGGGATATAAAACGATGATAGAACCATTAATAAAACAAGGGTATGATATTAAAATTTATGGGAATAAATGGTGGATAGATGGCAGTCAGACATTTACAATAGATGAAAAATTTTATGGAGGATACTGTGAATATAATGAAATAAAAGATGCCTGTGCATCTGCAAAAATAGTATTAGGAATTCACTCTGTTAACAATTCTTCTACAATGATGAGTGTTAAGGCTTTTGAAATCCTTGGTTGTAGGGGATTTTATCTTACTCAATATACACCAGCAATTAAAAACTATTTTGTTAATAAGAAACACCTAGTTTGGAGTAAAAGTTCTTTGGAAACACTAAGATATGTAGATTACTATTTAGTAAGAAAAGATGATAGAGAGTTTATTTCTTTAGAAGGACAAAGAGAATGTTATTTAGAGCATAATTATAAAGATAAAATAGAATCTTTTATTAGTGAGCTAAAAAAGAAAGGAATATGGAAAGATGATAACATTTATTCAAATGCCTAGTGTACCTTTTGACTGGATGGTTCAAAGACCTCAACAGATTATGAGCAAGCTTGCAAAAGATGGATATAAAGTTTATTATTTTAATAATAAGGAAGCTAAAGGGATAGTGCAAAGGGAACCTAATCTTAACATTGTAGGAAGTAATTATAATCCTTCAGATATAAAGGGCGAAGGAAGCGTAGTTTTATGGTGTAGCTCACCAGAGCAAGTGGTTAATATAGATAAGATTCCACACGATTATATAGTCTATGATGTTGTAGATGATGCTTCTAATGAGTTTATTGGGTGGGCACCTTATATCGATACGA
Source organism: uncultured Clostridium sp. (assembly GCA_964554365.1). Lineage (GTDB taxonomy): Bacteria > Bacillota > Clostridia > Clostridiales > Clostridiaceae > Clostridium_AM. The sequence continues at coordinate 21,105 of CAZKOJ010000067.1, forward strand.
TGTTAGAAAGAGCTGATATAGTTTTTACTACTGCTGATAGGCTTTATGAAAAGTTTAAAAAACTTCATCCGAGAGTGTATCTTTTAAATAATGCAGTTAACTTAGATAACTTTTCTCTAAACAAGATTGAAAAACCAAAAGATTTACCTACATTCAGGCCTATTGTGGGTTACGTAGGGGCTGTTGCTAATTGGATAGACTGGAACCTTGTGGAGTGTATAACGAAAAAAACAAGATATAACTTTGTTTTTGTTGGTCCCTTTTACAATAGATTTAACCCAAGCGTAATTAGAAGTAATATATATTATTTGGGAATGAAAATTTATAAT
>CAZKOJ010000068.1:0-21228 GCA_964554365.1 uncultured Clostridium sp.
ACTATTGTATATAATAATATGTAGCAATCATTAGCAATTTGAGATTGAAGACTAAACTATATATTCTCAATACTCAATTGAAAAAAAGTTAGGAGGACTATAAAATGAATGATACAGTGTACATAACAGGGCATAAAAACCCAGACACAGATTCTATTTGTTCTGCCATTTCTTATGCAGAATTTAAAAACAAAATTGGGGTAAATTCTATTCCTATAAGATTAGGAAATATAAGTAGAGAAACTCAATTTGTGCTTGATTATTTTGGGGTTAAACCGCCAAAACTAATTGAAACAGTTAAAGCTCAAGTGGCAGATTTAGATTTTGATAGTGTAGCTCCAATTTGCCCTGAAACATCTCTAAAAACTGCTTGGTCAATGATACGAAAAAATAATGTAAAAACTCTTCCTGTGGTTGATGAAGGAGATATACTAATCGGCATTGCCTCTCAATCCAATATAACTTCCAGTTATATGGATATATGGGATAACAACATAATACAAAAAAGCGGAACAAAAATTGAAAATATATTGGATACACTTTCAGCAAAATGTATACACGCTGCTGGGGAAAACACTAAATTTGCTGGTAAGGTAGTAATTGCAGCCATGCAACCTGAAAGTGCTCAAGAACTTATAGAAGAGGGCGACATAGTCATATGTGGTGATAGAGAAGATGCTCAAAATGTAATATTAGATTGTAATGCATCCCTTATGATAATATCAGGCAATCATGTAGTAGGCGATGACATATTAGAAAAAGCTAAAAATCTAGGATGTTCAATAATAGTAACTCCTTATGATACATTTACAGCTTCAAGACTAATAACTCAAAGTGTTCCTATAAGCTATGTAATGGTTAAGGATAATCTTACAGTTTTTAAAATTGATGATTTTATTGAAGATATTAGAGATGTTATGCTTCAAACTAGATATAGAAGCTATCCTGTAGTAAACTCTCAAAACAAAGTATTGGGTAGTGTTTCCAGGTATCACTTAATATCTCAAAACAAAAAAAAGGTAATCTTAGTAGATCATAATGAAAAATCTCAATCTGTTCATGGGCTTGAAGATGCTGAAGTTCTTGAAATACTAGATCATCACAGAATATCAGCTATTGAAACTGGTTCTCCTATATATTTTAGAAACGAGCCTGTTGGATGTACTGCCACAATAGTTGCTTCTATATTTTTTGAGAATGGCATAAGACCATCAAAGAAAACTGCTGGTCTTCTATGTGCTGCCATTATTTCAGATACATTATTATTTAAATCCCCTACTTCAACTAATGCTGATAAACATATATTGAAAAGATTAGCAAGCTTAGCAGATATAGAACCTGAAAAATTTGCAAGAGAAATGTTTAAAGCTGCATCTTCTCTTGAAGGAAAAACTCCTGATGAAATACTTAATCAAGACTTTAAGGCATTCACTATAGCTGGAATTAAAGTTGGTGTAGGTCAAGTATCAACTATGGATAAAGAAGGTTTTGAACCATTGAAAAAAGATATGATGAATTTAATGGAAACCAAATGCAAAAATGAAAAATTCGGATTAATTTTACTCATGTTAACAGATATACTGGAAGGTGGATCTGAATTAATTGCAATTGGAGATCATAAAGATTCTGTTTCTGAAGCTTTTGGTGTAGTATTAGAAAATAATTGTGCATATGCTCCTGGAGTTCTTTCAAGAAAGAAGCAGGTAATACCACCATTAACATCAGCAATGACTAAATAAGGTCCTAGAGTCCAGACTGCCAGTGTATATCTAAAAAATAATTTTTTAGTTTAATATTAAAAAGTTCTGGCATTCTGGTACCCTGTCCCTTTAATTAGTCTTCTATATCGGTCATTTCTACAGACTTCATCTTTATATCATACATATCACCCTTAGGTTGTTTTCCACACATCGGGTTAGTCATTCCTGGCATCATACCCTGCATATCTGGATTCATCATTTCTGGCATCATGTTCTGCATGTTTGGATTCATCGTTCCTGGCATCATGTTCTGCATATTTGGATTCATCATTCCTGGCATCATACCTTGCATGTTTGGATTCATCATTTCTGGCATCATGTCCTGCATGTTTGGATTCATCATTCCCGGCATCATGTCCTGCATATATGGATTCATCATTTCTGGCATCATACCTTGCATGTTTGGATTCATCATTTCTGGCATCATGTCCTGCATGTTTGGATTCATCATTCCCGGCATCATATCCTCCATATCTGGATTCATCATTTCTGGCATCATGTCCTGCATATCTGGATTCATCATTTCTGGCATCATGTCTTGCATATTTGGATTCATCATTCTTGGCATCATACCCTGCATGTTTGGATTCATCATTCCTGGCATCATACCCTGCATCATCATTGGACACATACATTTCATCATTGGGCAAGGACACCCTTTCATTTTAATATTCTCTTCCTTTTTACAACCATTGCCATACATTTTATCCACTAAAATCCTCCTAAAACATTAAATCAATATATTATATGCATGGACAATCGCTATGTTTACAATAAAAAAAAACTGCAAAGCAGTTTTTTATTATCTTCCCTTCATACCATTTATAAGACCCCACATTTCATCTCCTGTTTTCATGGCTCTAGATCCTAGTTCAAATGCTCTCTGTGCTATTATCATCTCTGTCATTTCTTTACCAATATCTACATTTGAATCTTCTACAAATCCTTGAAGTATTCCTGTATCTTTTGTAGCAGTAATTTGCGAACCTTGATTGGCTATGTATAAATTATCACCTATAGAACGTAAGGCCTCTTCTCCTACTGGATTGTAGGTATTAATTTTGCCGTAGTATACACTATTGCTGTTAATATTCATATATACTTCGCCATTTTCCTTAACAGAAAAATTATCTGATGTAAATACTTTTCCCTCATTAAATAGGTCTGATCCTTCTTGCGTAAACTCTATGTCTAATCTATTACCACTTTTATCTACAATATCACCATTATTATCTATATTAAAACTTCCTGCTCTTTCATATCCTTTACTTCCATCAGGTAATGTAACTCTAAAATATCCTTCTCCATCTATGGCAAAATCGGTTTTAGAACTGCTTTCTTTCAAATTTCCTTGACTGTTATCTCTAAACCATCTAGTAGATTTAACTCCTGTTCCATTTATAGGTTCTTTCGGATTATTTCCGCTATTTGGATATCCTGTTCTATTTAAAGTTTCATAAGTTAAATCTTGAAAACTTACATCTTCCCTTTTATAACCTGAAGTATTTACATTTGAAATATTATTTGAAATACTATCTAGCTTTTGCTGTTGTGCATTCATGGCACTTCTACTACTCCATAAAGCTCTTAACATACTATCACTCCTTTTCTTTTACTATCTAACGCTCCCTACCTCATTAACTAATTTGCCCAAAGTTTCATCAAGTGACTGAACAATTTTTTGATTTGTTTCGAAACTTCTCATGGTAGTAATCATATCGGACATTGCATTTACTATGTTAACATTAGATTTTTCTAATGACTTTTGTTTTACTATAGACTGGCTTTCTGTAGGGTTTGTGCCTTCATAGAGATTATCACCTGCTTTTTTTAAATTGTTGTAATCATTAAAATCTACAGTATATAGTTTGTACATTTTAGTATCATTAACATTTATATTTCCGTAAGTGTCACAAGTTATTTTACCATTTCCCACATTTATAGGGCCCAAAGCATTAGTTTGCAAATTTCTACCTATGACTTCATCTCCAGAATCATTAACAAGAATTCCATTCATATTTACATGGAAATGCCCATCTCTTGTATAATATTGTCCATTATTAATTCCATCATTCCTCTGTACACTAAAAAAACCCTTGCCGTCAATAGCAAAGTCTGTGTTTTTTTCTGTAGCTTGTATCATTCCTTGAGTAAAATTTGTATTTACAGCATCAATTTTACTTCCAAGACTTATAGACCCTATAGGATTTCTTACATTTTTACCTCCAACTATTTTATCATAATTTTCTAATAATACATCGTCAAATTTTTTAATAGCTAGATTATCTCCTTTAAATCCAACAGTATTTGCATTAGACAAATTATTAGTTATTATATCTTGTTTTGCTTCCTGAGTTATCATACCTGATACTGATGTATAAAGACTTCTTATCATTTATTTGCTCCCCTATCATTTATTACTTTAGTTTCCTCACGATATATCATTCCCATGGATCTAGCTTTATCTTCAATTTGACTTTTGCTCATTTCATAGTTTATTTTAGTACCCACCATACTAGCTGTAGATATAATAATGCCTATTCCAATGCCTATTAATAATTTTCTATCACTTAAAAAATCTATTAAATCTTTTATTTTATATATAATTCTTTTATTAATAGCACTTCCCCCTTACCTATACCTATTTTTTCAGCTATTTCATCCAAAGATAATCCTTCATTTAACATTTTATTCACTTCATTTATTTTCACACTATTATAGCCACTTTTATTATTTTCGGATACTTGTGTAATATCATTTAGCATATTTTTGTTATTATCTTCTGTTTCGCTACTAATTAATTCTTTTGGTGCTTGATTTTCTTCATAGATTTGTTCCAAATGTGGAATTTCAGACTTTTTACTATTTACTGATTGCACCTCATCTATTTTATCTTTTAATCCTTCAATATCTTTTTGCAATTCTAATATAGTTTCAGTAAACTCTCTTCTTAGTTTACCAATTTCTATTTCATAATTTGTCATATTTTTTTCTTTATGATTTAAAACTTCTCCGAAAGATTGTTTTTCCTTATTAATAGCATTAAGGTTTAACGCTATTAATAAACCACCTGTTATAATCAGCACTATTACAACACTCATATATTTCTCCATTTCTAATATCTTATTCTAAATATATTTAAGCTTCTGCATAGCCTTTCTCAAATGTATAATAGCTCTACTATGAAGTTGGCATACCCTAGATTCTGATACACTTAAAACTTTTCCTATTTCTTTTAGTGTCAAACCTTCATAATAATATAATGTTAAAACTGTTTTATCCTTTTCATTAAGCATGTCTAAAGCTCTAGCCAAATATTCTAACTCTTCCTTTTCTTCTAAGCTTTTTTCAGGACTTGGACTTTTATTGTCTTTTATGGTTCCCATTAGAGGAATATCATCCTCATCTGAGAATATTAAATCTTCCAATGAAACAATGGATATATAATTTATATAGTTTTCTATTTCCATCATTGCTTTTATAGTCATTTGAAGTTCACAAGCTATTTCTGCATCTGAAGGCTCACGGCCTAATCCTTTTTGAAGTCTTTCTATGGCTGAATTATATCTGTTAAGCTTGTCCATAGCTCCTTTAGATATAGGACTGTTTTTTCTTATTTCATCTATCATAGTACCTTTTATTCTTATAGATGCATAAGTAGAAAATTTCATTCCTCTAGTACTATCAAATTTAGTTATGGCATCCATAAGTCCAAGCATTCCATAGCTAACCAGCTCTTCGTATTCTATATATTTAGTCTTTCCTATTATAACTCTAGATGCAATATATTTAACTAGTGGTATATATTTTTTAACCAGCTCTTCTTTTACATCTAGTTCGCCTACCAATGCCATACTTTCAGTCCTCCTTTACTCCATTTTTCATTTGCTGCCTCATAATGTGGAAAACTAGTCTTATTATAGACTCTCCTGTAGTCTTATCTAAATCTATAAAACTCAGTCCACAAATAATTTTAGGATTTTTTCTATCCTTTTCTAGTCTTGAAACCTTAGCTTTTACAGTTATATCACTTTCATCTGTAGGAATTGTAACCATTAAAACATCACCATAATGTATTTTTTTTTCTATATTCCTATCAAAAGCTAACTTTATACCACCGCCACTTATATCTAATGAATAACCTTGAAAAAAATCTACTTCGTTGTTACATATATTTTCCATAGGGTTTCTCTCTTTTATTTGTGCACAGTATACATTTACCATAAACGGTACTCTAACACATCCTCTTCTTTGGTACATTGTAACTTTTTCAGGCTTTTTCAATATTATAATAAGTATCTTATCTACTTTTCTCCCTAAAACCATAGTATCAAATCTGTATATATCTTTTCCATAATAATATACTACAGTAACTTTTTCTTTTCTTCCCAAAGGTAGATATTTACCGTTACTCACTGGTATACTTATACCTATACAGTCATCTGTAACATCCTGAATATTGCTTTTATACATTCCATCTTCCATTTCAATTTCTATTTTGCTGTTAACTAAAAATTCTATCTTACAACTCATATAAACTACTCCTTATGAAAAAATGTTGAATATCCTTTTAAATAATTGTTGAATACTTTTCCCATTTTTATGTACTTCTGCTCCTAATATTTTTCTTGCTATAGTATTTATATCTTTTGATACGTTTGAATTAGGATAACTAATTAAAAATGGTTCTTGATTTCTTACTGCTTGGATAAGTTTTTTATCCTCACTCATATTACCTAAGTATTCTAGTTTTATATCTAAAAATTTACTCACTGCTCCATTAAATTTATTATATGTAATTTCCCCTTCTTTGTTGTCCATAGTTTTATTCACTACAAGTTGAGCAGAATCCTTCAATTTAAAATGATTAACAGCTTTAAGTAGGCTATATGCATCTGTAAGAGAAGTTGGTTCTGGACTAGTAATAACTATTAGCTCTTCACAACAAGCAATAAATCCAAGTACACTTTTATTAACACCGGCACCAGTATCAATAATTATATAATCAATATCATTCAATTCTGATAATTTATTTATAAAATCATCCCTTTGACTTTCAGTTACTTCTTCAAGCTTTGAAACACCCGTTCCTCCTGGAAGAAGTTTTACACCAAAACATCCTTCAATTATCACTTCTTCTATTGGTTTATTATCAAATATTATATCATACACATTGAATTTGGGCAAAAAACCCATAAGTATATCATCATTACCCATGCCCATATCTGCATCAAATATAAGCACTTTTTTGTCCATTTTTTGTAATGCTATACCCATGTTTACTACAAAATTACTCTTCCCTACTCCACCTTTACCAGATGTTACAGTAATAATTCTAGGTTTAGCCACATTATCTTGTTCTTGTTTCTTTATTATTTTTTCCTTACCTGCTAGTTTTCTTAAGTTATCAGCTTGATCCATCATATACTATCCTCTCCTAGTATAAGATTAACTAGTTCTTTTGAAGTCAAAACTTTTATGTCATCTGGTACATTTTGTCCTGTAGTAATAAAACTTACAGGTTTACCTGTGCCTTTACATATATTCAATACAGACCCATAAGTTGAAGTTTCATCCAATTTAGTAATTATTACACTGTTGTAATTTAAAGATTTATAACCGTTAACTATTACATCTACATCTTTATTTTTTGTAGTACAGCTTATAACAAGATGAATGTTATCTGTATTTGCTTTTTCTATAAAAGCTCTAAGTTCTGATATTTGCATTGTATTTTTGCTGCTTCTTCCAGTAGTATCTATTAAAATCATATCACAGTTACTCATACTCTCTACTGCTGCACTCATTTCCTTTATAGTTAAAACTACTTTAAAAGGTATATTCATAATATCTGCATAAGTTTTAAGCTGTTCCACAGCACCTATTCTATATGTATCTATTGTTATAAGTCCAACTTTTTTCTTTTCTATAAGAGCCATTCTTCCTGCCAATTTTGCAATAGTAGTAGTCTTACCTACTCCTGTTGGCCCAACTAATACTATTACATTACTCATTTCTGTAGTTTTTACCTCTATCATATACTCTAATACTTTTCTTAATTTTTCTTTTTCAGTTGTACTCTCTGGCATTTTCTTCATTTCATTTATTATAATTTCAATAGTTTTATCTTCTATATCAATTTTTTCTAAATATAATTGAAGCTTAGTCTTCCCTGGAGATGAGGATGGTCCTTTTCTCATCTCATCTAACATATTTCTCATTTCCTTTACTTGTTTTATAAGCTCTTCATTATTTTTATCTAAGAGAGATTTATAATTTTCGTCAAAAATAATCTCCGGTCTTCTCCTATTTTCAGTGTTTACAATTATATTTTTTTCATTTTCAGAAACATTTTTTACATCTTCTTTTAATTTTGTATTCATTATTTTTTTAATAGCTTGTATGCTTTCATGCATACCTTCCGAATCATTATTGCTATTTTTGTTTTTATCTACAGCCGCTGTAACCTCAAGTGATTTCTTAGAAAAAAAACCTAAAAAACCGCCTTTTCTTACTTTTCTCTGACTTATTATAATAGCATCTTTTCCTAGTTCATATCTTATTCTTGTTATTGCCTCATTCATGTTGTTAACTATGTATCTTTTAATTATCATTGTACTGAAACCACCCCTTCGGTTCTTATTTCTATATCATTAGGGATTTCATTAAGAGACAAAACATTTACTGCTGGAAAAACCATCTCTATAAGCCTTCTAAAAGCAGGTCTGATTTTCGGGGATACTAATACTACTGGCTGATTATCATAAAAATATACAGAGTCCAAAGCACCTTTTAGAGAATTTAATATTCTTCCAGTAACATCAGGATCTATAGCTGGAAATGAACCTTGCATAGATTTTTGTATGTTATTGCTTATTAAATCTTCTATTTCCGGATTTAAAGTAACTACTGTTATAGCTCTACTTTCATCTATTAGTGGATTACATATACTTCTTCCCAGAGCAAATCTTACATACTCGGTTAAAACTTCAATATCCTTTGTAGTTCTAGAATTATCTGCTAAAGATTCCATTATGGTTACCATATCTTTAATAGGCACTCTTTCTTTTAAAAGATTTTGAAGCACCTTTTGAAGCTCTCCTATAGTTATTAAATCTGGTATAAGTTCTTCTACTACAGCACTATATTTTTCCTTAACAGAATCCACTACAAATTTAACCTCTTGTCTGCCTAGTCACTCATAAGAATGAGTTTTTATAGTTTCTGTTAAATGAGTTACCATTACAGTAGTAGGGTCTACTACTGTGAATCCCTTTATCTCAGCTTCTTCTCTTTGGTCTTTATTTATCCATATTGCTGGCAGACCAAAGGATGGTTCCATGGTTTTTATACCTTGAATTTCTGTTTCACCGTTACTAGGGTCCATGCATAAAAGCATGCTAGGCATAAGCTCTCCTTTTGTCACTACAGTTCCTCTTATTTTTATTACATATTCATTAGTTTTCAATTGAAGATTATCTCTTATTCTAATAGGTTGTACTACTATTCCCATTTCTATAGCACACTGACGTCTTACAGAAGTTACTCTTTGAAGTAAATCTCCCCCTGAACTTTCATCTGCCATAGGAATAAGTCCATATCCTATTTCTACTTCCATAGGCTCTACAGAAATTAAACTCATTACATTTTCAGGCTCTTTACCCTCTATTTCTGTTATTTCTTGTTGTTCAAATTCCATTTGCTGTACAACTTGTTCATTGGCATCCTTATAAAGAAAATATGAACCAATTCCACAAGCCACCGCTAGAATAAAAAAAGCCATGTGTGGAAGACCAGGTATTATAGCTAGAAATAAAAGTACCACTGAAGCTATTGCTATAACTTTTGGAAATCCAGTTAACTGTTTTATAGCAAGGCTACCGAAATTTTCGTCGCTACCAGAACGAGTTACCAATATACCTGATGCTGTTGATATTAACAGTGCAGGTACTTGTGTTACAAGTCCATCACCTATTGTAAGCCTTGTATATATTTGTGCTGCACTAGATATATCCATGTTAAGCATTACAGCTCCTATTATAATTCCACCTATGACATTTATTACTGTAATTATAAGTCCTGCTATAGCATCTCCTTTTACGAACTTTGACGCACCGTCCATAGCTCCATAAAAATCTGCTTCTTGTTGCAAATTCTTCCTTCTTTCTCTCGCAGTAATTTCATCAATAAGACCTGCGTTTAAATCTGCATCTACACTCATCTGTTTACCAGGCATAGCATCCAAAGTAAATCTAGCTGAAACTTCTGATACTCTACCTGCACCAGCGGTTATTACTACAAATTGTATAATTACTATAATGAGGAATATAATTATACCTACAACATAATTTCCTCCAACAACGAAACTTCCAAATGCATTGATTACCTCTCCAGCATAAGCATCTCGAAGTATTAATCTAGATGAAGATATATTAAGTGCTAGCCTAAATAGTGTTGTAATCAATAGTAGTGTTGGAAATACAGAAAATTGTAAAACCTGTGTTGTAAACATGGTTAAAAGTATAATTACTACGGATATTGTAATATTAAACGCTATAAGTACATCTAATATTACTGGAGGCAGTGGTATTATAATCATTAACACCACTGATATAACTACAAAAGCCATTATTATATCTACGTTGTCTTTTATATTAAACCTTTTTTTGCTGCTTTCCAAAATACCACCTCTGTTTTATTACTTTTTTTTGATTTTATATACCAGTGCCAATATCTCTGCTACTGTTTGATACATATCCATTGGAATTTCTTCATCCAAATCTAGCTTTTCATACATGAGCCTTGCAAGAGGCTTATTTTCAATAACAGGCACATCATTTTCCTTAGCTATATCTTTTATTTTTAAAGCTACCCTATCTGTACCTTTAGCAGCTACTACAGGAGCGTTTTGACCTTCTATGTATTTAAGTGCTATAGCTATATGAGTTGGATTAGTTACAACTACCGTAGCTTTAGGTACTTCCTGCATCATTCTTTTCATTGCCATCTCTCTTTGTTTTTGTTTGATTTTACCCTTAACTTGAGGGTCTCCTTCATCTTGCTTGTATTCTTCTTTTATTTCTTGCTTAGTCATTCTTAAATCTTTATTGTATTGAAATCTTTGAAAAATGTAATCTATTAATGAAATTATAATCATTATAATTGTTATTCTAAAAAAAATACTAACTGTAAGTTTGCCCACTGCAGCCAATATCGCAGCTACATTTAATTCTCCTAAGGTAAGTATATATGTATAATTGCTTTTTATAAATTTATATCCTACTATTCCAACTACTGTTACTATAGCTAAATCCTTAAAAAGCTCCATTAATGTTTTCATGGAAAACATTCTTTTTAGCCCACTTAAAGGATTAAGCTTTGACATATCAGGTTTTAATGGTTCCGTAGTTATAAGAGCACCTGTTTGAAGGAAACTTGCTAGTATTCCCATTAACATAATTGGCAGTACTATAGGAAGATATATTATTCCTATTCTCCACACAACTATAAATGTTATTTTTTTTACACTATTATAATCTAATGCTATAGTTAAATAATTATTTAAAAAAACGATTAAGGTATTTTTTAATTCATTACCAACATACCCCCCTAATGTTACTAATACTATAGTAGAAGCAAGTAGTGTGAGTGCCAAACCTATTTCTTTACTTTTAGGTATTTGTCCCTTTTTTCTGGCATCACTCTTTTTTTTCGGAGTGGCTTCTTCAGTTTTATCGTCTGATGCAAATATAATAAGTAAAGGTATTGTTCTATAAAAACCTTTTATAGCATCTTGAGTTCCGTAAAAGGAATTTTCTAACATCTTTAAAAATATAGGAAGTGCAAAGCAAAATGCTGCAAGTCCTACAAGTATTTTTACTGGTAAACCTAGTATCATTATATTTAACTGTGGAACTGTTCTTGCGATGAGTCCCATGGTTAAGTCTGTTATAATAATTATCAATACTATAGGTATTGCTATCTTCAATGCTATGGCAAAATATTCAATAAATACTTTTATTATTATATTTATTGAATTTTGAGTTAATAAAAATTTTCCCAATTTTATAACATTAAAACTTTCCATTAAAGCTTTTATTAACATATGATGTCCATCTACTATAAAAAAAATTACCATACTAAACCAATATAATAAACGCTCTAGAAGAGTAGTATTACTATTTGATGTTGGGTCAAACATTGACATCATTGCAAGTCCAACCTGCATGTCCATAAGATTACCTGCAATTTTTGCACTAATAAAGCATAAATTTGTTATAAAACCTAAGGTAAGACCAGCTACTGCTTCATTCATGCAGTTAATAAAAAAAGGTAAATTATTATTTATATTATTAATTCCTGTATAATCAATACCAGGTATTAATATGTAAGCTATAATTAAAGTTATTCCTATTTTAACTATATTTGGGGTTCCATTTGGGAAAAAAACAGGAACCACCACGAAAAAGCAAAACATTCTAATAGTTATGAGTATTAGTCCTGTAAAGTATAAAGTATCTAACAAAGTTTCCACCTCACATTATCAACTGATAATTGACAACGGATATCTGTAAAATTATTCTTCATTGTTATTTCTCCATTCCCAATTTTCAATTAGCAGTTTACTGCGTAATGTGTGCTATATATGTAAATATTCTTTCTGTAAAACTTACCAGTTGATGTAGCATCCAACTTCCAGTAATAATCCCTACTGCTGCTACCGCTACAAGTTTAGGTACAAAGGTTAGTGTTTGTTCTTGTATTTGTGTAGTAGCTTGAAATATACTTATAATAAGACCTACTAATATTGCAATTATAAGTATAGGTGCCGCTACTATAAGCCCTGTTTGCACTGCATCTTTTATAATACCTATTACCATATTTTCGCTCATTTAGCTCACCTCATGAAAAACTCATAATTAAAGATTTAACCAGTAAGTACCATCCATCTACCATTACAAATAATAATAATTTAAAGGGTAGTGATATCATAACAGGTGGCAACATGAACATACCCATTGACATAAGAACACTAGCCACAACTAAATCTATTACCATAAATGGTATATATATCAAAAAACCTATCTGAAAAGCAGTTTTTAATTCACTTATCATGTAAGCAGGTACTACTACAATAAGTGGTGCATTATCTTTAGTCACTTTGTAATTTAATTTTGCTGTATCTATAAACAATTTGAAATCCTTTTGTCGTGTTTGTTTTAACATAAATTCTCTTAAAGGTTTTGCCCCCTGCTCCACTGCTTGTTCTTGGGTTATTGTATTCTTGATATATGGTTCAATAGCATTAGTATTAACCTTATTATAAACTGGCTGCATAATGAATACAGTTAAAAATAAAGCAAGACCGATGAGAACCTGATTTGGAGGTGATTGCTGAGTTCCCATAGCACCTCTTAAAAAACCAAAAACCACTATAATTCTTACAAAACTTGTCATCATCATAACAAAGGAAGGTAGTAGTGTGAGAATTGTAAGAGTTATAAGTAGTTTCAAATTTCCAACATACTGCTGTGGAGTATTGGCTTTGTCCACTGAAATATCTATTTTAGGTATAGGAAAAGCCTCAGGTGCCGCATGTACTGTAGCTGTGACAAATATTGCACATATAAACGTTAATACTAAAGCACTTATTATAACTTTTCTATTTTTTCTATTCATCTTTATCTTCCTTTTTAAACTTAAGTTTGTTGTAAAAATCTTTTAAATTAGTATACTGTGGTATGGTTTTTGAGACTTCTATTTTTATAATTTCATTTTTTTCAAGTTCTGAAATTATATCTATTTTGCCTGAAGCAGATGTTATCACATACCCTTTATCACCTATTTTAACTACTAGAATATTGTTCTCTTTTGATATAGGAACTCTTTCCAATATCTTTATATATCTTCCATTTTGCACATTTTGTAGTTTACTACCTCCATACTTTATAGATATATATATAAGTAAAAGTATAAAAGGTAAAACTATTATTATTTTTAAAAGCATCCACCCAAACTGCCAATCCATGTAAATTCTCCATTCTCCATAATCTGCACTCTAATCAGCGTCTATTGAACCAAAATATCACTGAAATAAACATTATTAATCTGCCCTTTTTTAAGCATAGGATTTATTCTTTGTATAAGTTCCATTTTTATAGGATCCATTCCCTTTGGTGTTATTTCTGCTGCTTTTTTGCTTCTAAGTATAGTTATGGCCGCATCTCTCAACATTGGTTTTTTCTCAGTTAATTCTTCCTCTAATTTTGGATTTTTATCATATCCTACAAAAATTTTTACTTTCAAGTACCTTTTTGAATCAGTATCAGATAAATTAATTAAAAATTCATCTAATCCGAAATTTTTATCTGAAACTATTTGTTGTAAATAAGTTTGATTTTGAGCTGCGGGTTGAACCTGTGTTTGAGTTGTCTTTGGTGTTGTTGCTGATGTCTTAGCCGTGCCCTTATCCTTTAAAAATAAAGTGTATCCTAAATATCCTCCTGCACCTACTACTATTAATATTACTAAGCCTATTATTATGAATAATTTTTTTCCACCTTTTTTTTCTTTTTTATTCTCCATTATTAACTACTCCCTTACTGATCCTGTAAATATTTTTCTCTTGTACTCAATAACTTTCTTAATAATCTCGTCATTAGATTCTTTTACTAGATACTTTTTACCATTAATTAGAGTTATAACACTTTCTGGTATATTTTCTAATTTTTCTATTTGGTCTGCATTGATAACAAAGTCTTTGTTATCAAGACCTATAAGTTTTATCATAAAACACCCCTTTTTTTAATGGAGAATTGAGAATATAGAAGTAAAAACTTCCCAACTCCCTCTTCTCCATTTATATTATTTATCTCTTCAAGTTAACTAAGTCCTGAAGTATTTCATCTCCAGTGCTTATTATTTTTCCATTGGCCTGAAATGCTCTACTAGCTATTATCATATCTGTAAACTGCTCTGCTAAGTCTACATTAGCCATTTCAAGCATACCTTGTCTCATATCACCATAACCTGCACTATTATCAGTCTCTGCTGCTTCACCTAATCCAGTTCTTACAATTGGTGTGCCTGAGTTAGGTGTGTTTTGGTAAAGATTTTTTCCCAGCTTTTTAAGACCTGCATCATTTTTGAAAGATGCCATAGCAATTTGTCCTACCACAGCAGTCTTACCATCAGCTAAAACAGCTTTTATCACACCATCATTTTCTATTGAAAATGATTGAACTCTTGATCCCCCTGTACCTGTTGCAGGATCTCCTCCAACTACATCAGGTATTACAAGTGGAACTAATCCATTATCTCTATTAGCTATAGCTGTTGCTTTATCATCAGCATCTTGAAATGCAACTGCAGACTGAACTTTAGGATTTTGTGAATAACTTATTGATCCTGCACCTACTGTATATCCTAATACTCTATTTCCATCAGAAGTTAAAAGATTTCCTTGACTATCTAATGTTAAAGAACCATCTCTTGTAAACATAGTACTAAGCTGAGTTTCTTGCGTAGGGTCTATTATATTTCCATCGCCTAAAACTATTTTAGCTGTATCTTCTGAAGTTGTACCTAGAGGTCCCTTTGCCACCATAAAGTAACCTGATCCATCTATAGCTGCATCAAGGTTTCTGGATGTTGGTTGCATGCTTCCTACAGACATATTAGTGTCTATTCCTCCTATTTGTACTCCAAGTCCAACCTGCTTTCCATTAACACCACCAGTATTTGCTCCAGCCCCTAACGCTTCTGACAGACTTTGACTCACCATATCTTGAAATCTTATTCTCTGTGATTTAAAAGCTGTTGTAGTTGAATTTGCTATATTATTACCTGTAACATCCAATTTTCTTTGATTAGCTTTAAGTCCACTAATCCCTGCAAACATTGATGGTAACATATCTATACCTCCGAATTTATTTTTATTTTTTTGCTTTGCTTCAATCAGTTCACAAAGCTCGGCTCCCGATTCAATTAATAGTTATTAACTCTCTCAGTCCTGCCGTTATAAAATTACTACACTATCAATATTAGTAAAAACATTATTTTTACTGCTTTCTTTATCTACTGCTGTAATTATAGTTCTATTTCTTATTGAAGTTATAAGTGCTGTATCTTTATAAAGAATTAAAGATTCCTTTGCACCCTTTTCTTCTGCTTTATTAATACCTTCATTTATATTTTTCATATCACTTTCATTAAAACTTATATTTCTCTGTTTAAGTCTTTCTGATGCATGATTAGATATAACAAAACTTTCTTTTTCATTAATTTGCTTATTTAATATATCTTTAAAAGAAGTATCGTTATTGCTAGTTTTTTTACTATTACTATTGTAACTTTGAAAATCCTGTATTAACTGAAGCTTGCCATTAATAACTCTATATCCCATACTATCACTCTTTCCAAATATAAGATTATTTCACTCCAATTACTTCATTGAGGGAAAATTCCTTTGTTTCACTTTCTCCAACCTGCACCCTTACTTTTATTCCAGTATCATCTCTAAATATTTCTTTCAATGTACCAATATAGTTTTTATCTTTACTGTCCTTTACATTTATTTCTACAGTTTTTCCTATTAGACTACTTGCACTTAAAATTCCTGCACTACTATTTAAAGGATCCATTATATTATTCAAATCATACGTTTCATATATATCTGACATATCAAATTGTTTGAATTTGTTTACTAATTCTCCTTTTTCGTTCTTTTCTTTTCCTACTAGTACATTTAATTTTACAGCATCTCCATCTTTAATTACACTTAATACCAAACCATTAAATAGATTTCCATGTTCATCAAGCTTTTTTAAAGTAACACTTTTACCCATAAGAGCATTAGCCCCTACAAGCCTCATAGTTCCATTTAAATTAGCCATTTGCTCTAATCCTGCAAATTGTGCCATCTGTGCTACGTATTCAGTTCCATCTTTGGAGTTTTGTGGATCTTGATTGGCTAATTCTGCAGATAAAATCCTCAAAAATGCATTTTTATCCATTCCTTCTCCAGGCTTTACTATTCTAGTTCCTCTAGAAGTTTTAGTAGAGTTAGCTTCATTAGCCTTTTGTGAAATAGTCTTCTCATTTTTAGTATCAGTTGTAGCATCAGTTGTAGTACCCGCTGAACTATTTGTTGCATTTACACCTGCCATACTTTCACCTCCACCCATAAATCTTTAATTGTTAACATCTTATATACGTCATCTGTCCACTATCTTACGCCAACATATTTACGCTGCTGTCTATTAAGCTTTCCTTGTCTAACTCATTTGTTTCTTCACCTAATGACTCTACTGATTGAAGTTTTCTATCTTTTTGCTGTCTATGATTTCCTTCTTTATTTGAACCATCTTTAAAGAAAGTAGTATCTTCATTGTAGATGTTTAAAGAAAGACTATTAATTTTCATATCACTGTTTTGAAGTTTATTTGTCATATCTGAAAGATTAGAATTTAATAAATTAAACGCTTCTTTATTAGCAGTAGTAATAGTTGCCTTCATAACTCCTGCTTCCATAGTAAGATTAATAACCACTGTTCCTAATTCCTTTGGTGCAATTTTTACTGTTAAATCTTTTATATTATTAAGTTCCATATATTTTATAGCTTTTATTACATCACTATTAACAGTTACCTTATTTATCATTATTTTTTCTACTTCTGTTACCTTACTATCCTTATTTACATTGTTGAATTGAGCCATAAAATTTGTAGCCTTTGAAATCTTATCTTCTTTATCTCCATCATTTGTAAGAGATTTTAAGAAATTATCATCTTTTGATGTTTCTTCCTTTGAAGAAAAATAGTTTTTATCAGAATTATCATCTTTTGAAGTGACTGCTAACTCAAAAATATGTTTATTACTTATAAGCTCTTTATCTACTCCTTTTAACTCAGATAAATTCTTTTCATTACTATTATCATCTTTCATACCTTTTAAACCTTGATTTAAAACAATTTTAAGTTCTTGTTTTACTTTAGCCATAATATCTTCTGATGATATAGGTAATTTATTATTATTTATCTCTTCTGTTACTGCTGAAATAACTTCTTTTGATAAAAGCAGTTTAACTATAGGATCTTCTGGTTTAGATAAATTTTTATCAATTACTTCTCCTAACTTGTCTTCAAAGGATTTTAAAAATTGTACTATTTTTTCGGGAGTTAGATTTTCTCCCTTAGTATCTAATGTTTTAATAGCAACACTTAAAGCATCTTCTACACCTGATATAATATTACCTTTTAATTCTTGTAAATTTTCAATGTTGATATTTAGAAAAGGTGCTAAAATAAGCATTAGCTTATTTATATCTACACCATCTTCTGGTGTATCATTTATTATTTTTTCTACTAAAACATTTTTCATATCCTTTAAAGATTTAATGTTTTCTATATCCTTGTCTGACAAGCCAGCATCTTTTAAGGCCTTTTTAGTTTCTTCTGGAACCTGAAATTTGTCTTTTGGAGAAACATCATCCTTTTTTACTGGTTTTGACTCTTGCTGTGATTTAGTTGATTTAGCTAACACTTCATTAAACATGTTATTGTTTTTTAAAGGCTTTGTGTCTGATTTGGTGTTATTGTTATTATTAATTGGTAAATTTACAACATTAATATCCATTATTCTCACCTCCTTTCAATATTTCTCATAAATCCATATAGAGCAAACTCATCGTTATTTCTTTGCTCTATAAGATTTTGCTCCTTTATAAATTCTGACTGTCCTTTTTCTTTAAGAGTTTCAACAGTCTTTCTATCAATTTGCTTATGTTTTAACTCTTCCCTTTTTCCTTCTAGAAGATTTTCTTTTATTCTAAGTTCCTCTGTAGCTTCATTTATACTATAATTCATAGCATTTAAATATATATGTTTTATTTTACGATTTATAGCTGATTCATTATTTGTCATATGTCTATGTTTTTCATAGTTTTCCTTAAACCCATTTAATTTCATTTCAACTTTTAATTTTTCATTTTGAGCTTCTCTGAAATTTCTTTTGCTTTCTTCTTCCTTGTCAATTCTAATATCTAAAAGTTTTTGTAATCTAAAGTGATATTTTTCCATAAGTTCTCCCCCATTTCTCAGTAACTTATAGCAACCTTAATTTTTTACATTTGATAATTAACTAATAACTTTAGTTAATTAAACATATTTTTAAGCCTTGTTGCAGTTTCCTCAAAAGTTGTATGTTCTTTCATCCCCTGTTTTAAATAACTGGTTATTTCTTCATTATACTGTACTGCAAGATCTATTTTTTTATTACTGCCTTTTACATAAGCTCCTATATTTATTAAATCTTCTGAGTTTTTATAGGTTGCAAGTAGATCTCTAGCAAAGGAAGCTGCCTTTTTGTGATCTTCTTTGGCTACTTCTGACATAAGTCTGCTTATGCTATTTAGTATATCTATAGCTGGATAATGGTTTTTAGCAGCTAGCGCACGGGATAAAACAATATGTCCATCTAATATACCTCTTACTGCATCAGCTATAGGCTCATTGAAATCATCACCATCTACCAATACTGTGTAAAATGCAGTAATTGATCCTTTATCAGACATTCCTGAACGCACCATAAGTCTTGGAAGTTTTGCGAAAACAGATGGAGTATATCCTTTAGTTGCAGGTGGTTCTCCTATAGCAAGTCCTATTTCTCTTTGAGCCATAGCAAATCTTGTTACAGAATCCATCATTAGTATTACCTTATTACCTTTATCCCTAAAATATTCTGCAATAGCTGTAGCTGTAAATGCTCCTTTGAGTCTTACTAGAGCTGGTTTATCCGAAGTAGCGCATATAATTATAGATTTTTTAAGACCTTCTTCACCTAAATCTTTTTCTATAAAGTCTCTAACTTCTCTTCCTCTTTCGCCTATAAGTGCAATTACATTAACATCTGCCTCTGCATATCTTGCAATCATTCCAAGGGTTGTACTTTTTCCTACTCCACTACCTGCAAAAATACCAATTCTCTGTCCTTCTCCACAAGTTATAAAGCCATCAATAGCACGAATACCCGTTGGAATAACGTCTTCTATTCTTCTCCTTTTAAGTGGATCTGGAGGTTCAGTATCAAGTGGATATAATGCACTTATACCTATTTCCTCCCCACTCAAAGGATTGCCCAGTCCATCTAATACTTTGCCAAACAATTCATTTGAACACTTTACACTTAAAGGTTTCCCTTCTGGAACTACTCTACATCCTGGGGAAATTCCTGTTAACTCTCCAAGAGGCATTAATATAACATCATTCTCTCTAAACCCAACAACCTCACAAGTAATGGATTGATTTTTTTCATTATATATAGTACAAACTTCACCAACAAATGACTTTATTCCTTGTACTTCAACAGTAAGTCCTATTACCTTGCTTACAGTACCCTCTGAATAGTTAAAGTTCGTTTCTTGTATTTTTTTATTTAAGGAATTAAAATTTATATCAATCATAAGAATCACCTATCTACTATTCATTAAATAATATCTCTCTGATCTTTTCCATAGCCCTATGAACACTTATCTCCATCTTACCATTATCCCTTTGAATAATGACTTTACCAATTTCTATAGATTCATCAGGTATTATAAATATGTCCCCTTTAAATGGTAATTGTTCTTTCCATAATTCTACTTTATTTTTTAATTCTTCACAATAGATTTCATTACTTTTAATTATGAAAGTTTTGGTATTTTTCACTTCTGATAAAGCCTGAAATATTGTACTGTTTAATCCATCTTTATCTTTAATTTCTCTATTTAAAATACACTCTATAGAATTTGCTATTATATTCCTTATTTCTTCTTCTTTTTCTTTGAAATATCTTTCTTTCTCTTCTATAGCATTTTTTAACACATTATCTGCGTTATTTTTTATAATTTCTCCTTCTAATAAAGCCTTATCTAAGTTCTGCTTATAGCCTTCATCATATGCTTTATTAAAACCCTCATTGTATCCATCATTGTATCCAGCCTGTTTACCTTCGCCATATCCTGTTTCATAAGCCTCTTTTTCTAGTTTCTCCGCTTCTGCAAATGCTTTAGAAAGAAGTTTATCACTTTGTCTTCTTGCATTTTCTATCATAGATTTAGCTAAGCTTTCATAGCTGTCTATAAACATTTTAGCATTACTTTCGCCTAATTCTTTTTGCTGAATTTCTGTTATAATCTCAACAACTTTATCTTGATATTCTGGTTTGAAATGCTCGATTATTATACTCATACTACTCTCCTAAAATAAATTTTTTCAAGTACTCTCAAGATCACCCACAAACCACTCAGAGGCAATTGATAAATTTTGTTCTCTTAAAAAGCGATTAATCCCTTTTCCACCTCACGCTCGTGAGCATTTTTTCCTAAACTTAAAAAATCAAAGAGATAAGGATTTTTTAACATCGCATGTGTGAGATCTGATTGGGGGAGCGGCAATTTTTCTTGAAAATTTGTAATAGCATTCCCTTG